>CALETM010000067.1 GCA_937920765.1 uncultured Alphaproteobacteria bacterium
GGAGATGTGTATAAGAGACAGCGCTAAATCGGCCGAAACCGCCATGTTGCAAAAACAAAAGTTGGTAAACACGTTTTACAAAATCGGCATTCAACGCAAACTGGATACCGCCATTGAATATTTGGGCAGTGTTGGCGAAATTTGTTTGTTTATCGGCTGGCGAAAAAAGTATAAATCAATCCGCCGCCCGCTTGATAAACCAGATTTTACCGAGCATAAACCGGTATTAAAACAAGGCCTGTTCGGAATTTTCAATCAGGAAATTTATAACGGCGCCAATGTTGAGGCGATAAATCCGCTTAATTTAGTGTTTGACCCCCGAGTTAATCCGGAAGATTCGCAAAATTGGGACGAATGCGGCAAGATTATTAAATCGTGGGAAACCTATGCTTCAATTGCGAGTAACAAATTGTATAATCTAAGCAAAGCAGAACTTGATGAGCTTAAAACCATGCTGATTAAGCCGGCAACCGATACTGACCGTCATGTTGCCGAAAAAGCCGACGAGATTATTGACAATAACCGCGTTGAGGTTTTGCAGTATTGGGGAGATTATACCAAGCCTGACGGCACGGTGCTTAAAAATTGGCACATTGTGGTTGTCGGGCGTAAATATCTGGCGGTGTTTGAACCCAACCGTTGGATTATTAATCCGATTATAAATATGGCGCTGTTCCGTGATGTCAAAAGCAAACGCGGCATACCGGAACTGTGGTCAATTTATGATTTATGTAAAGAGCAGGAAAACAAAGTTAATTTGCAAAATGACGCGCAATTACTTAACTTAAACCCGCCGGCCTATGCTCCTGAAGGTTTTTTCAAAGAAGAAAAAATCAGGCTTTATCCCGGAAAGCAGGTTGAATACAAGCAGGGACTTGAAGACCCGAGCGCGATTATCAAAATGCAATTTCCGCTTATCAGCAATGAAGCCCTTATTAAATATTACGATGATGCCGCCTCCAATGTGAGCGGCATTTATCCTAATATGCAAGGACAACAAGAGGTTCACAGTGCCACCGCAACTGAAATTAGTGTTCAGGTTAGGGGGCAAACAACTCGTTTGGGTAAAACCTTAGATACCATTAAACAAAATGTAATTGTGCCGATGGTTGAAAAGGTAGCCGAACTTGAAGCCAATATGAAATTTGGCACCGAAAATGTGTATTGTAATATTTGCGGTCAGCCGTTATGGAAACAAATTGACGATTCTGTGCGGCAAGGAAATTACGAATATAAATACACCGACAATTCCGGTATTCAGCAAAGACTTTTGAACAATGATAAAATAATTCAAACTCTTTCAATGGTTTGGAATGATAAAGATGTGCCGCTGAATAAGGCTCAAATTGTTAAAAAAGTTTTGCAGGATTCCGGTATTGAAAACACCGATAAATTTTTTCAGCCTGATTTACCAAATCAGCAGTTATCGGAATTAACGCAAAATATGCCGTTTAACTTGCCGAACGGATTTTTACGGCAGGCTTAGACGGAGAATTTATCTATGGAATTGATTGAACTACGCGAATTTCTACGCTCCGATAAGGGTCGGCTGTTGTTATGCTACCTTACCGATTTTATGGTGGAAGTTTCAAACCGCAGTAATAGCAATGCCGAATGGATAAAAGGAATGGGAATGCTGATAAATCATCTGCATGAAATAGATGAAAAATGTCGGCAATTAAATGAAATTAACAGGAGATAAAAATATGGAAACAACTGATAAATCAACACCTTCAAATACAGAAGTTACAGATACCTCAAGCGATGTGTCTTTGTGCGACACCTCTACTTCAGAGCCGCAAAAAGAAGCGCTTGAATCTGAAAACGCTCTTGATGAAGCTGATGTTACAGATGAACCGACCGATGATAACGAACTTATTTTCGGCAAATTTAAGACCATGGAAGAAGCCCGCAAGGGCTATAAAGAAGCGGAACGCGCAATTACCAAAGCCGCGGATTTGGAAAAGCAGCTTGAGCAATACAAGTATCTTTCCGAAAATTTTGAAAAAGACGGTATTGCGCGGCGTCAGGGTTATGCCGACCGGCTTGATATGGCATTAACATCTGATGTTCGTAAGCATGAACTTGATAATTATGCTTTGGCGGCCGGCTATACGCTAAGCCCGCAAGAGCAACTTAAAGTTTCAGAGCTTATAAGCCGTTGCCGTAACGGAGGTGGCGAGGCGGATTTTGCCGACTTGCGCCGCTGTTTTTCGCCTGAAGTGGTGGCACTGGCTTCCGAAGACGCGGCATTGTATAAAAACTCCCGCCAAGGAGAATACGATGCTGTTCGCGCTGAAGAAAAAGATATCCGTTACAATCGCAAAATCAGCGAGTTTCGGAACAGTAACGCGCAATGGGTAGATTCGCCCTTAAAAGAAGAGCTTATTGCACAAGCGATGGACGCAACCGACGGAAAGGTTGATTTGTTCGCGCTTAAAGAGCTGGCTGATGCCGTTGCTGCCGAAGCCGTTAAAAAATATCAAGCCGATAATGACATGAAACATCAAAATTCTGCGGCGCAGGAAGGCTTGCAAACGCCGCTTAATAACAATGCTCGTGTCAAAACCAAAAAATGGCTGACTAAAAAGGAGTATTACGCTTTAAGTCCTGAAGAGGAAGCCGAAAAATATGACTTAATTGTGGAGCAGGTTTTGCTTGAAAAACAAGGCAAGCTTCCACGTATGCTAACTAAATAATTTAATTTTTTAACAGGAGAAAAAATATGTCTACTAATGCAACTAATTTAAACAGACAAGGCGCTGCAATTATCCCTGAAGTTTGGGGTATGAACTTAAACAAAACTTTGGATAAATCCGGCGTCGGCATGAAAATTGTAACTCTCGTTCATGAAAATGACGACTTGAGTTTTGGAGATACCGTAAATATCGGCCAGCTTGGCGATGTTACCATCACTGATTATTCCGAAGATGTAAATGACGGAGGTGTAACTTATCAGCGTGTTGATGCCACCTCGCAGCAATTAAAGCTTGATCAGTCAAAAGCCTTTGGCATTTTTATCTCGGATATTACCAGAGAGCAGTCAAACATCAAAGACTTGCAGCAAAAATTTGAGGCAAGAGCCAAAACTGCAATTGACTTAACCAAGGACACCTTTATTTTGTCGGCCTTTTCTGAAATTCCGGAGGCCAACAAATTAAGCAACATCACTTTAACTCCGAGCAATGCTTACAAATGTTTGGTGTGGTTGTCTAAAACCTTAAAAAACAACAACGCCATTCAGGCTAAAAACGATCAGGTATTTAAAAACAATCAGGCTGGCGGCGATGCTATGCCTTATGTTATTATCAACCCTGATGTTGAGGCAATTTTGTTGCAATCGCCTGATTTTATTCATTCAACTCAGGCCGGCGACAGAGTCTTGCGCGAAGGTTCAATCGGCACCATCGCCGGACTTGATGTTTTGGTTTCAACCAACTTGCCTACAACTGCAAACAAAGTAAATATTATGGCCGGTATTAACGATGCAATCGCATATGTCGGCAATGTTTGCAAAGTTGAAAGCATTCGTGACGACAAGTTTTTCGGCGATAATATTCGCGGCTTGTATGTTTACGGTAAAAAGGTTGTTTTGCCGAAAGCTTTGGCAGGTATGACGGTTGACGTCAGCGCCGCTGATTCTATGCTTGAAACAGCAGCTTCCGATACTGATACCAAAAATAATACCGATTCCGGTCAATCTGAAGGCGGAACCGGCGGAAATTAATTTGAAATAATAATTGACCAAGGGGCGCGGCTTTAGCCGCGCCTTTTTTGTATTGAAAGGAAAAACTTATGACAGAACTTGAAAATAAAATTCTTGGCAAAACCGATGCGGCAAAAACGGTGGCGCAAAAGCAGTATTTAACTTCTGAGATTGTTTGGAAAGTGGCTAAAACCGGATGCGGCAGCAGTTTGTACAGTGGACGCATGGTCGCTGAAATGTTAAGCGCGGAAAGCAAGAAGAAAGCTCTGAAAGGGTGCAAAAAAATCAGCGAAAACGGCTTTACCTTTGAACGCTTAGGCAAGGAGAAAGCAAAATGAAAACATATTTTGATATAATCCGCGATATTTCAAATTTGCGGTGGTCGGTGGTTGACCCTGACCCAACCTCATTTGCCGAGGTGCAAAAAGCCATTAAGTTAGCGGTTGCGCAAGCGCACTCGTTTATATGGGGGCTTGATGATTTTCCGTTTAAAATCAAAAAAGAGGCGGTAAAGGTCAATAAAGGACAAAACGCCATGTTGGCGCCTAAAGGTAATATACTCAATGTTTGGGTTGAGGGTAAAGGCTGCTATCTGGAAGAAATTAAACCTACCGACGCTGATTTTTTATCCTCTGAAGAAAAAGGCAGTCCGATATGTTATTGGGTTGAATTTGGCGATGAAGGAGCGGAAATCCATTTTTATCCCAAAGCCGAACAAGATTGCACCATGTTGGTAAGATACATTACCAATTTTAAGGCCAAGTCGCAGGACGGAACGCTTAAAGCCAATCTTGAAGATATGGATGATATATTAAATTTGCCGGAAGATAAAAGCATTGAAGATGCTTATTTGCATTGCCTTAACACTAAAGTAATGGAATATCTGATTGCAGATAAAACCGATGAAAATTATCAACCGTATCAAAAAGAATTTATGGAAGCATATGGCGCTTTGCTTGCGATAATTGGGGTCAAGCGCGAACGCCGCTTTGTAGTTTAACGGAGGCTGTTATGCAAACATTGTTTATTGAAAATTTTCGCGGCATTCGTTATTGCAATCCGGTTGTTGATGTAACTTCAAGCGGAACCGTATCTGCGGCAAAGTGCAGTAATGTTGAGCTTAAAAACACTGAAAACAGTCGTAATATTGCGCTCTTTACCGCCAAAGGCAATAAGGCAATTAAAGATGTCGGCAAAAGGGTTGTCGGGCAGTTTGAAAGCATGCAAAACGGCACCTCTTATTGGTTTATTTATGCAACCGATGATGAAAAAGGCTATTTGTATTTGCTTAATGACAATACTGAACTCAGCTTGCTTGATAGCAGTTTGGCGGTTAGCGATAATTGCAACGGCATAACCATGGCCCAAGGGTATAACGATTGGTTTGTGTTTACCAACGGCGTAGACGATTATGTTGCGATTTGTATGGCGCAGGCAGTGGAATCGGACAGGATTAAACGGCTTGGCGCCACCGATGCCGAAGGGCGTGAAATTCGCGGGCTCGGGCTTGAGGCGCAAGACGGCAGATTGGTAACTTTTTGCCAAAATCGGGTGCATTGGTCGGCGCAGAATAATATCTTTGATTGGAGTTCAAGCAATCCAAATATTATTACCGGACCGGCGTATCAGGAATTTGACCGCGATGTAACCGCTGTTGTTTATTATAATAACAAATTGATAGCCTTTACCGCGGACTATTCGGTATATTTTCGCGGCAACCCCGGGAATGCGGCTGATTTTGAGCGCGGCGGGGCATCGGGCGGCGGTTGCGCGTCATTTAAATCAGTTATCAAATTTGATAACAAGCTGTTTTATTATGACGACAAAGCCAAAAACGTGTTTGCGTATTATCTGCTTGACAGCGGGCAAACTCGTCCGAGCGAAGGACTTGCCAATAACGTCATTTCTTATTTTCAGTCAATAGATGAGCGTAAAATCAATCAGACCGAGATGATAAGTTATATCCACGGTAACAAAAGTGAAATATGGCTGAAATTACCGTATGAAAATCGCAATGCGATTTTGATTTACGATTATTTGACCGGAGAGTGGAGCGAGCGCAAAGCTCAAGATAATATCAGGGCGTTGGCGCTTGTTAAAAATGCGTTATATTCCGCCGCCGGAAGCAAAGTGCTGAAAGAGTATGTCGGAACAACTTTTGACGGCGCTTTTATTCCGTCCGAATATAAAATGAACGTTATCAATTTACGCAGCGACAGCAATATCAAAATTCCGAAAATGCCGATGATTTTGACCTTTGATTATAAATCTGAAAACAATTTTTACATTGAGTTTATATATGACGACAAGCCTGAAAAAAGCCGTATTAAACACATCGTAAAAACGCTTAAAGGGTATTTGATATGGGCAAAATCGGCAACCGATGAAAAAGGCGGCAAGTGGGCGCTTGACGCTGATGATGCCAATGGCGGAATTTGGGTAAGTTCAGATAAAAATACCGCAATGTTTAACTTAGACGGAGTTTTGCCGTTTAAGCAATTGCAAATAAAAATTTTCACCAAAGAACCGACCCAGGAATTTGCCATTAAACGCATTGAGTTTAAGCGGGTTCGCGCCAAGACCAAAAGTTTGGGATAACATCTTAACAAGGAGGCATGTATGAAGAAAAAAACAGCGGCCGGCAAGGTTTCGTATCAGCCGGCTGAAAGCTTTGATACTTTGACCCGTTTGCAAGACATGGCAATTTCGCAAGAAAACGTAAGCTTGGCGCTTAAAGCGGAAGAGCTTAAAGGTAAACTTGCCGGATTGTATAATGAAAAAAAGCAAATGGAAGAAGTAGATACAACGCCGGTAGAAGTAAAAATCATCAAATAAGGAGGAGTAACCGTGGTAGTGTTAATTGAAAAGGACAGTCCGTTCTTTGAAAAGGATAAAGCCCATGAGCTTTTTGAGCTTAACCGGCAAAACTTAGATGATGAAAACGGCTTTGAGGGCATACTTGCCAACAGCCGTTTTTTTAATGTCTATCAGCAAGGATATATCGGCTCGGCCTTTGTTTATCAGGGTAAAGACGATAACAAAAATTATTTGGGAGGATATATGGTTCGCAAACATCATAAAGAGGCGGTGGAAGCCATTCGCCAAATTGCGGCAATGTTTGATGAACTGTACGCCCACACCCGACATCTTAACGCGGTAATTGCGTTAAAGCGGGCGGGGTTCAAATGGTATAGCCGCAAAAATCAACTTTTAAAAAAATCAACAGTAAAGGAGAAATAAAATGTCTAGTAAAATAAAGGCAAAACCGCAAACATTTTCAAGCGGAAATTTATACGGTTCTGCCACAACCAATAAATACGGAACAACTTATAACCCGTCAGATTTTGAAACCAAATTGATAAATATGACCGGAAAGTATATTCCGCAGTATATGGAGCAGTTGGTAAACCCGACGTATAACAGTAATATTTTTAAGGCGCAAACCGCGCAGCGCAATCGGTTGGCAAACCAAAGCTTTGAAAATAATTTGATTAATCCGCTCGCAAGTCGCGGTTTAACACGCGGTTCAAGCATTAATCAAATGAGCGGTCAGTTTGCGGGTAAGTTGGCCGATCTTGAAACCGACGCTATGGCAAATGAAAATACACGCAACGCCAATATGCTCAATAATTTGTTCGGCTATTATCAGGTTCCGTATTCAAATATGATGGGTATCGGCAATCTGAGCGGCAATTTATATCAGCAGGCATTACGCAATGCTCAAAATGCTAACGAGTTTAACAGCAGCGGCTTAAGCAGTTTGGCAAGTATGCTTGGCAATATGAACAACATGGGCGGATTAGGCGGCGATGGCAGCAAATTAGCATCAAAAAGCGAGGATGGTAATAGCAACTCTTCAAAGCTTAATTGGGGCAATTTGCTTGGCGCCGGCGCCGGATATTATTTCGGCGGTCCGGCCGGCGGGCAAATCGGCTCAGTTCTCGGCGGACAGCTTAATAATTTGTTTTAACAATCATTTTATGGAGGAAAAATAAAATGACAGATACCAATTTAGTGTATCCGTATGAGTTTGAGGGCGGCAAAAAAGCCGTGGCATCAGAGGTAAACGCCAATTTTGAGGCGGTTAAATCGTTTGCGGGCGGCATTAACGCTGACTTAAACGATATACGTAAGGCAATAGCCGATTTAAAAAACAAGCCGACGCGTGAAATGCTTGATGTTTATTACAGTTTTTCAGGCACGGCGCCGGTCGGGGCTTATCCGCTTTGGACCGGTGAAACCATTACCAACTGTAAAAGTTTGTACCCGCAGTTTTGGAATAAAATCAATACCATGTCAAAACTCGGAACTTTACAAACCGTAACTGCGGAAGAATATGCCGAAAAGCTTGAAACGTACGGGCAGTGCGCAAGCTTTTACATTGACAGCTTAAACGGTCATGTACGGTTGCCGAAAATCAGCAAATTTATTTCAAGCATTGCCGATTTAACCGAGCTTGCCAAAGAGGAAAACGCCGGATTGCCGAATATCACCGGCAGTTTGCGCCCGTACCGCATGGGCGAGCCGTCCGGTGCGTTTTACAACTCTGAAAAAGGCGATTTTTATCACACCAACTCTAAAGACGGTTCAAGCAGCGGCGCGCAATGTACCACGATGTTTGACGCTTCAAAATCAAGTGATATTTACGGCGCAAGCGACACGGTGCAGCCGCCGGCGGTAAAGCTTTGTCTTTATTTGCAGGTTGCCAACAACACGGCGGAAATTTCCGAGCTTGATGTTAATGCGGTCATTGAGCAGATGAACACGGCGCTAAACGCTTTGCAGGCGGCGTATGATAAGTATACGGCTGATTTGGAAAGCTTATACGCCAAAATCAAGCGCGATATATTAGATTCGTCGCCGGTGATAAAAGAAGAAGATGTTGCGGTAACGACTGATTTGTTTGTTGCCGATGAAACATATTCTGATTATCCGTTTAGGGCGGATATTGCGCTTGCGGACGCTTTGGCAGAGCATATTCCGACCGTCAATTTCGGCTTGGAGCAGTGCGAGAGCGGCAACTTTGCGCCGGTAGCAAGCGCCGGTAACGGTTATGTGCGGATTTATGCTAAAGCCGTGCCGGAAACGGGATTTGTGATTCCGGCAATTATTTTGCAGTAACAAATTAATCATCAAACAATGCCGTGCGAATGAATATTGCGCGGCATTGTGTTTTATAGGAGAAAATAATATGGAATTTATAAATTTGGTCGGTGCGGTCAGCGGTTGCTCGTCAATTTTGGGGTTTCTGGCATTAATCGTAAAGCTCGGCGAGTGGAAGGCAAGGCAGGAAGAACGCCTTGCGAGCCACGGCAAGCGGATTGATGCTATTGAGCATAAGCACGATACAATCGCGGATTGTTTGAATAAAAACAACGAATTACTTGCCGAAATTAAAGTAAAGGTTGACCTGCTTTACAAAGAAAAAACTAAACGGAGCAAGCCATGATAAGCACGGAAGAAATTGTTGAGCGCCTCATTATGCACGAGGGGTTAAACTTAAAACCTTATCGTTGCCCGATGGGGTATTTAACCATCGGCGTGGGGCGCAATTTAATTACCAATCCTTTAACCGCGGCAGAAAAGAAAGTGGTTGGTGACTGGAGCAAAGGTATAACTATGGAAACGGCTGAATACTTATTGCGTAATGATATTCGCCGTGTGTTGGCGGATTGCCGCAATAATATCAAGTGTTGGAATATGCTTGATGCCGAACGCAAGTACGCGCTTTTGGATATGGCTTTTAATTTGGGTATTAAAGGTTTGTTGCGGTTCAAAAAAATGCTTTACGATTTAGAAATCGGCAATTATCGCGGCGCCGCCAAAGAGTGCTTAAACTCAAAATACGCGCGCGATGTCGGCAAGCGGGCGGAGCGTATTGCCAAAACCATTGAAACGGGGAGGTTTGAAATATGATAAAACGTAAAAAACACAGTTGCAGATATGAGGTTCACAAAGCAATTATCCACAAATTAAGCCGTAATCAGGTGTTTAAGTTGTGCGTGTTGGCGCTGTTGGTGCTGGCGGTGGTTGCGGTGTGCGCGCCGTCGGCGTTGTTGGGGCTGATGTAATGACGGAGCTTAATAAATGGGCGGTAAGTATGTTCTTGATTGCCGCCCTTTGCGCCGTCTGTTATATGTTGGGGCGTTCGCATAGCGAGGTCAAAATCATAAAAGAACAGGGCAAAGAGGTAATAAAACAAGTGGAGGTAATAAAATATGTTGAAAAAGAAAAGGCAAAAATTTGGGTTAAGCCTAATGCCGGCCGCGCTGATTTGCTTAACCTCATGCGCGGCGGTGAATTATAACAACTGTCCGGTTTATCCGACGGCGGGCGCCAAAGTTGCCGCGGAGCTTGAAAAGGCAAGTTACGATGAGTTTCCGAACACGTGGGAGTGGATAGGACGGATTAATAAGTTAAGGCAGGAGTTAGAGCTGTGCAAAACCGGCAATTAACTTTACAAAATTAAAAATAAATGTTTTAATCGTTCGTGTAAATAAAATGCTGAGCATAGCTTTAACGCTTATTTAAAAGTTTTAGCATATAAAAAACGTAATGGGTAATCAGATTTAAAGGAGGAACGATGAAACCATTTATTAGAGAGGCACTGTTGTTAGGTGGCTTTTACTTTTTTGTATCATACATAATTGCTTATTTTGCCGGTAACAGCGCATGGCTTTGGGATTTGGGTTTTATTACCGTAGTCTTATTAGCCGTTATTGTTTTGGCGTTTAGAGATTCTTTTGCATGGCTTAACGCTTTTTGGAAAAGATTTCCTAAGCTTTCAATTTATTTGGCGGCATTAGGCTTTATTAAATATTTCAGTATTATTTTCGGCAACATCCCCGGAAAAGTTGACGGACATCTTTTTGCTACCGCTACTAACGTTGACTGGTATCAAAGCTACTATGAAGCTTATATTCCGGTATACATTTGCGTGTTCTGGATTGTATTTTGGGTTGCTTTGTTTACCGCAACTTATTTTGCTTATTTTTCAGACATCAAATTAGTTAAATTTGTTGAAATTAAAGTGGTTGAAAAAGAACCGAAAGCTGAAAAC
>CALETM010000068.1 GCA_937920765.1 uncultured Alphaproteobacteria bacterium
GACTAAAAAGCAACATCTGATATATTACGGTGTATAAAATAACCGAATGGGTGTTAAGAAAATGGATAGAGAGAAAGCACAAAAACTGGCGGAAGCATTTAAGGACGATTGGGAAATAGACCCAAAGGAACAGCACGGATTACATAAAAAGACCGGTTTTGAAATAGATTTAGGCCCGATTTGGTATCAAGATGATGAATTGCATTACAGTTCAATATTCTGGTATAATTCAGGTTATGGTCATGACGGAGAACCTGTTTCAGAAGAAGAAGTGAACGAATTACAGAGAGAATTCGGCATATTATATGAGGCAGGGTATATGCCGGGTCCGACGGAGGAGGAACGAGAGCAGGAATATTTGCAGATAGACAGAGAAGCTGCAAAGGTGCGAGAAGAGTTGCATCAAGAAGCCCTCAGACAAGAAAAATATTGGGAAGAGCATCCTCAGGAATATGAAGAATTTGTTGCCAATAACCGCAGAATGTATGAGGAAAAAAAGAGAGCCGAAGAGCTTAAATGGTATAAAGATCGCGGCTTTACCCCGCCCAAAGAACTCACTAATGAACGGTAAAAAAAACTCCGATTCTTAAACGAATCGGAGTTTTTTTTTGCAATATTTACGAGTCCGTGCTGTGTATAAGTTGTATTTAAAACCGCACTTTAAAATTCCCTTTCTAAAGCAAGGTGCTGACATTTTTAAAATTCCCCTCTATGGAGGGGTGCCGAAGGCGGGGTGGTTACATCAGTATCTGATGACATATTAAATGTTTGTTTTTATGCTATAAAACACATAAATTAAATCTAACTTCCGGCATTATTTTTCACCACCCCGTCGTCTATCGCCGCCACCCCTCCTCAGGATGGGAATTAAAAAAACATGCACCACCCCTTGTCACGACAAGCAGCTAATCGTCCGGAGAATTAGCCTGATACAAAGAGCGCCTTGTAACATTTAGCCGCAAAAAAGTTCGGATATTGAGCCAGATACGAAGAACCCTCTGTTGTGCGCTGTACCAATAGTTACATAAACAACAGAGGGTTCAAGTAGGTGTCAATTATACGGACGATTTAGAAGTGGTCGTCACATTTTTTAATCAACTCTTCAATATTCTCCGGCGGCCAACCAGGGGTGTCCATACCAAGGTGAATACCCATCTTAGCCAATACTTCTTTGATTTCATTCAAAGATTTACGACCAAAGTTCGGAGTACGAAGCATTTCGGCTTCGGTTTTCTGAACAAGGTCACCAATATAAACGATGTTATCATTTTTAAGGCAGTTTGCAGAACGAACTGAAAGTTCAAGTTCTTCAACTTTCTTGAGCAAATTGCGGTTAAACGGCAATTCTTCTTTAACATCTTCAACTTCGTTTTCAGGTTCATCAAAGTTAATGAACGGTTTGAGTTGTTCTTGTAAAATACGAGCTGCAAAAGCAACTGCGTCTTCCGGAGTAACAACACCATTGGTTTCAACAACCATAGTCAATTTATCATAATCGGTAATTTGACCGACACGAGTATTTTCAACTTTATATGAAACCTTTTTAACCGGTGAATAGATAGCGTCAACGGCAATTAAGCCAATCGGCGCATCAGCCGGTTTGTTTTGACTGGCCGGAACATAACCTTTACCGGTATCAACAGTCAATTCCATAGAAATTTTTGCGCCTGCGTCCAAGTTACAAATAACATGGTCAGGGTTCATAATTTCAACATCATGACCGGTTTCAATCATAGCTGCAGTAACCGTGCACGGACCTTCAGCTTTAAGAGTCATAATTTTTTGACCTTCATTGTGAACGGCAACGGCCAAGCCTTTAACGTTCAAAACAATGTCGGTAACATCTTCCCGCACGCCCGGAACAACTGAAAATTCATGTAACACGCCATCAATTTTAATAGCTGTTACAGCGCCGCCCTGCAATGATGAGAGCAAAACTCTTCTTAAGGCGTTGCCCAAAGTCAAGCCGAAACCTCTCTCTAGGGGTTCTACCACTATCTTAGCTTTATTTCCGCCTTCGCCGGAAGTAACTTCTAAATTAGTTGGTTTAATAAGTTCTTGCCAATTTTTTTGAATCACCGGTATACCCTCTTTCTTGTTTATATGCATATATTAAAAAAACACGGACAGCGGAGACTCCTAAAAGCCTCCGCTTATAGAAACTTATATTAAACGCGACGTCTCTTTCTCAAACGGCATCCGTTGTGCGGAATCGGAGTAACATCACGGATTGAAGTTATGGTAAAGCCGATAACCTGCAAAGCTCTGATTGCCGATTCTCTGCCCGAACCCGGACCTTTAACTTCAACTTCCAAAGTTTTCATACCACTTTCCTGAGCTTTTTTACCTGCTTCTTCAGCTGCAACTTGTGCGGCATACGGAGTAGATTTACGGGAACCTTTAAAGCCCTGTGCGCCTGATGTAGACCAAGCAACGGTATTCCCTTGTGCATCAGTAATGGTTATTCTTGTATTGTTAAATGTAGAATTCACATGTGCTACGCCTGATGTGATATTCTTTTTTTCTTTTTTCTTAACACGTTGTGTAACTGCTTTTGCCATTGCTACCTCTCAATTATTTCTTCTTATTAGCAACAGTTTTACGTTTACCTTTACGGGTACGAGCATTTTGTTTAGTGCTCTGACCACGAACCGGCAAACCTTTACGATGCCTTAAACCTCTGTAACATCCCAAGTCCATAAGTCTTTTGATGTTTACGCCTACTTCACGACGAAGTTCACCTTCCACAACGTAACCTTTATCAATTACATCACGGATTTTAGCAACATCTTCATCGCTTAAATCTTGCACGCGACGGTCAACAGAAATACCTGATTTTGCACAAATATCTTGAGCAGTTTTTCTTCCGATACCGAAAATATAGGTCAATGCAACCTCAATTCTTTTGGCACTCGGAATATTTACGCCAGCTATACGAGCCAAATTAACTCTCCATTTTTCTAATTAATTAAAACATTTAAAAAGTTGATCACCACTTTTCAAAATTAAGCGGATTATATTCTAATATTTATCAGAGTCAAGAGCATTTTAACAAAAAAATTACTTTTTTGCTAAAAAACCTTACTCTTCGGTTTTAACGGGAGCAAGCCCCAAAACTTTGGCGATTTTTTGCGCCGTAGCCTCAATGGTTCCGGTTCCGTCAACACAACTCAGCAATCCTTTCTTTTCAAAGTACGGGATTGTCGGATAAGTAAGCGAACGATAATTGATTAAACGATTTTGCACCGTGGTGCGATTATCGTCTGCCCGCCTTGAAAATTCAGTTCCGCCGCAAACATCGCAAACGCCGTAAATTTTCGGCTTTTGAAATTTATCATGATAGCCCTGGCCGCACTTCATACAGCTGTAACGACCCAAAATACGTTCCATGATAATTTCATCAGGAACCTGAATTTCAATAACTCTGTTTAAGGTGATGCCTTTTTCTTGTAAAATGCTCTCAAGCACTTCAGCCTGAGGCAAAGTGCGCGGAAACCCGTCCAGAATAAAGCCGTTCTTGCAATCGCTTTCACCGATACGGGAAGAGACCATTTTAATAATCATTTCATCGGTAGCAAACTCGCCTCTGTCAAGCGCCGCTTTAAGCTCGCGCCCCAAAGGAGTATCTTTTGCCGCCTCTGCACGCAACATCTCGCCGGTTGAAAGGTGGCAGATATGCGCTCTTTCTTTTAAAATTCGGGCTTGCGTGCCTTTACCGCAGCCTGGGGCTCCGGTAAAGACCACATGCAATCCGTTTCCGTTTTTATCCATGACTATTTTCTTTTGTTATGAATCAAAGCCGCTTTTTTAATCAAGCCTTCATACTGATAAGCAATCAGGTGAGATTGAACCTGCGTCATAAAGTCCATAGTAACCTGAACCACGATGAGCAAAGTTGTGCCGCCCAAAACAAACGGAACCGACAACTTAGAAATCAAAACTTCAGGCAAAATGCACAATGCGGTCAAATAAGTTGCGCCGATAACGGTTAAACGGGTGATAACATAGTCAAGATACTCAGCGGTGTTTTTACCCGGACGAATACCAGCAATAAAACCGCCGTGTTTTTTCAAATTATCGGCTGTTTCTTCTGGGTTAAATACCACAGCGGTATAAAAGAACGAAAAGAACACAATCAAAAACGCATATAACGCTAAATAAAGAGGCTGACCATGACCAAGCCACTGGCTCATAGTCTGCGCCCAAGACGGACCGTTCTGAGCCGAAAGGTTAGCAATGGTAATCGGCAGCAACAACAAAGAGCTGGCAAAAATCGGAGGAATAACGCCGGTCGGGTTAATTTTAAGCGGCAAGTGCGAGCTTTCAGCGGCAGTCATGCGCATACCCATCTGGCGCTTAGGATACTGAATGATAATTTTGCGTTGAGCGCGTTCAACGAAAACAATAATATAAATCAAACCCAAAGCCATTACCATTAACAAAGCGATAACACCCAATGACATTGAACCGATACGACCCAATTCAAACGTTTGTGCCAATGCGTTAGGAATATTGGCGATAATACCGACGGTAATGATAAGCGACGAGCCGTTGCCAACGCCGCGCGAGGTAATTTGATCGCCAAGCCATACCACAAACATAGTACCGCCAACCAATGAAACAATGGTGGTAAACTTAAATACAAAGCTCGGAATTACAACCGCGGAAACGCCCGAACCGCCGGAAACGCTTTCAAGGCCGACCGCGATACCGTAACCTTGAATAATGGTAATCAAAACGGTTAAAATTTTGGTATAATGAGTAACCTTACGATGTCCGGCTTCCCCTTCCTTTTTAAGCGCCGCCAATGACGGAATAACCGACTGACCGAGCTGAATAATAATGGAAGCCGAAATATACGGGAATATGTTAAGCGCAAAAATTGTCATACGCGATAACGCGCCGCCGGAAAACATGTTAAACATTCCCAAAATACCGCCCGAGTGTCTGGCAAAAACATCAGACAACACATTAGCGTCAATTCCGGGAAGCGGAATAAATGTTCCCAAACGGAACACAATCAAAGCCAAAATCGTAAACCACAGTCTTCTTTTGAGTTCGTCAGCTTTACTAAATGCGGACATATCCATACCTGCCGCCATTTTTTCTGCTAATGATACCATTTTTTCTTCCTTATCAATTTAAAAACAAACAATCAGGGCATAAAAAGCCCTTTTGGGTTTAATGTAATACACAAATTAAAAATTATTGCAACTATTTTATCTTTATCCTCAAGTTTTATTCACAGCCCTATGCTTTATTCTGCTCTAACTGCTTGCCGCGTTCTTGCGCCAAGCGTACCAATTTAGGGTCAGTGCCGACAATTTCGCGATATATTGCGCCCGGCATAATTGCAAAATCCAAGGCGTTATTTAAAAATATGCGGTTATAAAGCCCTTTGGGAATTACAAACTTGCGGCAGCCTTCCAAAAACAAGTTATTAACCATCATGCCTGCCGAAAGTTCAAAATTACGCGCGCCGCTCAAATTAATTTCATCGCATTTCAGCGGCGGAATTTTGACCTTATTGGCCGAAGTTAAAATCAAGCTAGCAATTTTAGCGTCTTCATCTATGGAAACATCAGTCGCATGGTCTAAAAAAATACGCTCATATTTTCCGACCGGAATATTTGCCCGCACCGTTTCATTTAATATCAAAATTTGGATTTTCACCTTGGGCGCAATGTAAAAACCTTTTGCGCGGCTTAAATCAACCCGCTCATACGAATCCGCCTCAATTACCGCGCCGAAAGTATCCTGTAAACTAAGTTTCATATTCCCTCACTTATTATTTATATAATAACAAATAAGACTTTTCGTCAATCTGATTTTGCACTTGCCGTATTAATTTCTATCTATGGCGCGCCGCTAATCTGTGGTTGGCTGAGGTCGGTAAAAAAGATTCGCCCGACGATACAACTGAACACTATGTCGGGCACTTATACGGCGATGCTCATTGTACAGAAAGGCAGAGAAAATGCCTGCGCAATTTAGACTTAGATAAAATTGACAAGCTCTGCTCCCCATGCACAACCGACTCTTGTAACATTTATACTTTGTGGAGAAGATAAACAAACTTACAAGCAAAAGCCCATTATACTCATACCCGAGAAACGCGGATAGTGAGGCAGATACGACGGGGTTTTGGAACGTGGTGTACAAATAGTTACATGAGTGACAAAACCCCTAGTAGATGCCCGCTAGACGCAGACCGGAAAAGTGCGGAGAATGCGGCTAATGCGCCGCAAGTTTTTTCTGCGGTGTACAAACCGCTACATAAAGAAAAAACTTGCTAGCAGGAGCCCATTATACGCGCTTTTCTTAGGAGTCGCCGATTCGCAACGCCTCAATAAACGCCGATTGCGGCACTTCTACCTTGCCGAATTGACGCATACGCTGCTTGCCTTTTTTCTGCTTGTCGAGGAGTTTGCGTTTACGGGTTACGTCGCCGCCGTAACATTTGGCGGTTACATCTTTGCGCAGAGCAGAGATTGTTTCACGCGCAACCACACGACCGCCGATAGCCGCTTGTATCGGAATTTTAAATAAGTGTCTCGGAATTAAATCTTTTAAGCGCTCACAAATTTGCCGGCCGCGCGCTTCCGCCTCGCTGCGGTGACACAAAAACGCCAGGGCATCAACCGGTTCTTCATTAATTAAAATTTGCACTTTAACCAAATCAGCCTCTTGATAGCCGGTAAGTTCGTAGTCAAAACTTGCGTATCCGCTGGTGATTGATTTTAAGCGGTCATAAAAGTCAAACACAATTTCATTAAGCGGAATGCTGTAAACCACCATCGCGCGACTGCCGACATAAGTTAATTCATGCTGTTCGCCGCGGCGCTCGGTACAAAGCTTTAACACCGCGCCCAAATAAGTATCCGGCACTAAAATCGTGGCTTTAACCATCGGCTCTTCAATGGCTTTAACCGTACTCAAATCAGGCATATCGGCAGGATTGTGCAGCATACGTACCTCGCCGTCCGACATATGTAGTTTGTAGGCAACCGACGGCGCGGTTGTAATAATATCTAAATCAAATTCTCTGCCGATTCGCTCCTGAATAATCTCCATATGCAACAAGCCTAAAAATCCGCACCGGAAGCCAAGCCCCAACGCCGCCGAATTTTCATTTTGATAATTGATGCTGGCGTCATTTAACTTCAGCTTGGCAAGCGCGTCTTTAAGCGCGTCGTATTGGCTTGAATCCACCGGAAAAATTGAGCAGAACACTACCGGAATTGAAGGCTTAAATCCGGCAAGCGGCTCCGCGCACGGATTGCGGTTGTCGGTAATAGTATCGCCGACGCGGCAGTCGCTAACGCTTTTAATACTTGCGGTAATAAAGCCGACTTCACCGGCGCCCAAACTTTCAACATCTTGCATTTTAGGCGTAAACACACCGACTTTATCAATGCTGTAAACCGCGCCGTTAGACATCATGCGTATCGGCATTTTCTTTTTGAGCACGCCGTCTTTAATGCGCACCAAAATAATCACGCCCAAATATGAATCGTACCAACTGTCAATCAGCAACGCTTTAAGCGGCGCGTTTTCATCGCCTTGCGGCGCGGGCAGACGGTGCACAATCGCCTCCAAGAGCTCCGGCACGCCAAGTCCGGTTTTGCCGGAAGTTTCCACCGCATCGGAAGCATCAAGTCCGATAACATCTTCAATTTGGCGTTTAACCCGCTCCGGATCGGCGGAAGGCAAATCAATTTTATTTAAAACCGGCACAATTTCATGATTATTTTCAATTGCCAAATATACGTTAGCCAAAGTTTGCGCCTCAACTCCCTGCGTGGCATCAACCACCAAAACAGAGCCTTCGCATGAAGCGAGCGAGCGCGAAACCTCATATGAAAAGTCAACATGTCCGGGGGTGTCAATCAAATTAAGCACATAAGTTTTGCCGTCTTTTGCTTTGTAATTAAGCCGCACGGTTTGCGCCTTAATGGTAATGCCGCGCTCTTTTTCAATATCCATAGAATCTAAAACCTGCTCCGTCATTTCGCGATGCGTCAACCCGCCGCAATCTTCAATAATCCGGTCTGCTAAAGTAGATTTGCCGTGGTCGATATGAGCAATAATCGCAAAGTTTCTGATAAGGTTTAAGTCTGTCATATTATTATCCTTGTTTCTATCTTATCCCCCATTGATAAATTAAATTTTTGTTTTAGGC
>CALETM010000069.1 GCA_937920765.1 uncultured Alphaproteobacteria bacterium
CAGCACGGACTCGTAAATATTGCAAAAAAAAAACGCGAGCTAAAATCTTCTCAAACTTAACTTTTTGAGGAGATTTTAGCTCATGAATATACAATCCGGTCGGTCTATGGTGGAAATGTTAGGGGTATTAGCGATAATCGGCGTCCTGTCCATTGGCGCTATTGCCGGTTACTCTAAGGCGATGTTTAAGTATAAATTAAACAAGCAAACCTCTCAAATCGGTTACATTTTAGACTATATCATCGCCAATCAAGACGCACTTCGCAAAGTATCTCTTACACAAATGAAGTATACATTAAACAAACTCGGCATCGTACCTGATGAAATGATAAAAGATGACACCCGTTATGTTTATGATGTTTTTAACTCGCGGATTAAATTAGAAAACCACACGTTACATTCATCAAGCTATGGTTACGCCATCGGAATTGAAATTAACAACAACGATTACTCTTCTGAAATTTGCCGTAATTTCATGACTATGGCTAAATTAAGAGCCGATGATATTACAGCTGCTTATGTACAACGCCATGAAACAGACGGAGGGGTAACTAACTTAACCAACTACTTCGGCAACCAAGCAACCGGCAAAAGCAATTACCTACGCAATATGGATATGGTTAAGATGGATAATGCCTGCAAGGTATGTGAGGACACCGCTTCCTGTTTTGTTTTTATACTTATCGGCTACCAAATATAGTTTATCCGTTTACTAAACTTAAAAACTCGGCTTCGCTTAAAATTTTTACGCCTAATTCTTGGGCTTTTTTGGCCTTAGAACCGGCATCCGCGCCCATAATAACATAATCGGTATGAGCCGAAACCGACCCCGCAACTTTGGCGCCCATGCCCAAAGCCTTGGCCTTAGCCTCGGCGCGGGTCATATTTTCAAGTGTGCCGGTAAATACTACTGTTTTGCCGGAAAGCGGCGAATTATGGTTAGCGGTATCTTGAAAATCCGCAACCTTAACCTCGCTCAGCAGTTCATTAATGATTTTTATATTATGCGCTTCTTTGAAAAATTCCACAATGTCTTTAGCCATAGCCTCGCCGATGCCGTCTATACTCAAAAGCTTTTCTAAATTTTCCGCCTGCATTTGCTGCATAAAGTTGGCAAATGAGCCATAATTTTGCGCAATCAGCAAAGAAGTTGCCGCGCCAACCTGCCGGATTCCAAGCGCGTAAATAAAGCGCGGCAAAGTTATATTGCGGCGTTCATTAATCGCCCTAAACAAGTTTTCCGCCGATTTTTTACCCCAACCCTCACGGTTTTCAAGGTGCAATCCCTCGCCGGTTGAGAACAAATCATCACTACCGAAATTGCGACGTTCCAATGAAAAAATATCCGCCGGGCTGCGTAAAATTCCTTCGTTGAAAAACTGTTCTATGATTTTGCTTCCCAAACCCTCAATATTAAATGCCTCGCGGGAAACAAAGTGTTTTAAGCGCTCAATCGCCTGCGCCGGACAGCTTAAACCGCCGGTGCAACGCCGCACCGCCTCATCTTCTTCACGGATAGCGTGCGCGCCGCATTCCGGACAATAATGCGGAAAATCATATTCAGCCGAACCGGCGGAACGACGCTCTTTTTCAACGCTAAGCACCTGCGGAATAACATCGCCGGCGCGCTGAATAACCACATAATCGCCTATTCTGCTGTCTCTTATACACATCTCCGAGCCCACGAGACGCTACGCTA
>CALETM010000070.1 GCA_937920765.1 uncultured Alphaproteobacteria bacterium
CTCGGAGATGTGTATAAGAGACAGGTATACAGCATTCCGGGAGCGGCAGCGGTAATTTGCGCTTTGCAACTTGCCGGTTTGCCGACCAATCGGTTTATGTTTGCCGGATTTATTCCCAACAAAGATAAAGCGCGCGCCGATTTGTTTAATGAACTTAAAAGCATTAACACCACACTGGTTTTATATGAAACGGCGCCGCGATTGCTTAAAACATTACAAGCCGCCGGCGATGTGTTCGGCACCCGTGAAATGGCGGTAGTGCGTGAGATTACCAAGCTTTATGAAGATGCGCGCAACGGCACGGCGCAGGAATTGGCGCAATATTATACAGAGAATCCGGCAAAGGGCGAAATAGTGCTGGTGATTGCGCCGCCGTGTCAGAGCGAATCGGCGGAAATCGACGTTAAAAACGAGCTTTCGTCCCGCCTGCAAAAAATGAGCTTAAAATCAGCGGTGGAAGAAGTTACCGCGCTTAGCGGGCTCAGTAAAAAAGAAGTTTATAATCAGGCTTTGGCGCTAAAGGATAAAAAGTAAACAATGAAAAACAAACTTAACGGCAAACTCGGAGAATTGGCGGCGCGTTGGTATATGCGGCTTCATGGTTATCGCATTGTTTGCCGTAATCAGGTTATCGGCAGAGGCACCACCGCCGGCGAACTTGATTTTGTTGCTTGCAAAGGCAAAGTATTGGTGTTTGTTGAGGTTAAAGAACGTAACAAAATTGAACAGGCAATGGCGGCAATCAGCAAGCAGCAGCAAAAACGAATCGTGACGGCGGCGCAAGTTTTTTTACAACGCAATCAACAATACAACGGGTTTGATATTCGGTTTGACGCGGTTTTTGTAAAATTACCGTTTACGATAGTGCATATAAAAAACGCATGGGGTGCTGAAGTTTTGCAAAATAAAAATCCTCGCCGTTAAAGACGAGGATTTTTTTATGCCGTTAAGCTTTACTATTTTGCCGGATTTTCCGGAGCAACGGTAACTTCTTTGCCCTGAAGGTCGAATTTTTGAATAATGCTGTTTTTATACAGGTTGTCAAAAATTTCGGCAATGGCTTTTTGGGTGAGCATGTTTTTAATCTGCGGTTCAATGTCTTTTAACGGCAACGGAGCGGAATCGCGGAAATCTTCAACCAAAATTACATGATAGCCGAACGGTGATTTAACCGGAGCTTTTGTATATTCGCCTTTTTTAAGGGCAAATGCGGCTTTGCTGAATTCAGGAACCATAATGTCTTCAGAAAAATAGCCGAGTTCAACGGTGGAATCTTTGGTGTATTGTTTGGCAACATCATCAAATTTGGCGCCGCCGTTCAGCTTTTTAATGGCTTCTTTGGCAGTGGCTTCTTTTTCAACCAAAATGTGTTTGGCTTTAGCTTCTTTTTTGCTTTGATAATTTTTTACATATTCGTTATCGTAAAAATCTTTAACGGCGGCTTCGGTTACCTTTTGCGCAACGGCGTTTTCAAGATAAACTTTACGAGCCAAATCTTCTTCGGCGGTTTTCAGCTGAGCTTTATATTCGGGCGTTTCCTGTACATTTGCTTTGGCAGCGGCCTGATAAAGCAATTTGCCGTTTACGTAAATGTCAACCGCTTTGGGATAAAACTGGTCAAAAGCAACCTGTTCAACAATTTGCGGATTGTCATCATAGCCTTTTTTAATTTCATCAACAGTAATGACTTCACCGTTAATGCGGGCGGCAACACCAACGTTTTTATCGGCGTTGGCTTTGTCCGCATAAACCTTAAATGAAGCAAAGGCCGCAGCGGCTACAACAAGAACAATAGCGGTTGCGGTTAAAATTTGTTTTTTTTGCATAAGTACCTCCAAATGTTAAATTACTGATTATGTATATAAACTTCTGTCTCTTATACACATCTCC
>CALETM010000071.1 GCA_937920765.1 uncultured Alphaproteobacteria bacterium
GCGTCTCGTGGGCTCGGAGATGTGTATAAGAGACAGAAATATGTGTTTATACTCTCGTTTATGAAAAAATTGAACCTTTACATTTTTAAACAAATTTTAACCGGCTTTTTGCTGGTGTCTTTTTCGTTGCTTTCAATGCTGTGGCTTACCCAGTCGTTAAAATTTGTTGAAATGGTTACCAATAAAGGTTTGCCGCTTTATTTGTTTGTTGAATTAACATCGCTTTTAATGCCGCGTTTGTTTTCCATTTTGTCGCCGATAGCTCTTTTTGCCGCGGTGATGTTTGTATACAATCGTATGCAGGCCGACCGTGAGCTGGTAATTATGCAGGCGGCTGGCATTAGTCCGTGGAACAATGCTAAAGCCGCGGTTTATATGGGGCTTTTGCTTTCATTGTTTGGTTTTTATGTGCAAAACAGCGCTATTCCCGAGGCTGAAAATACATTTCGCAATTTGGAATGGGAAATCAAAAACAACGTGTCGCATTTAATGTTTCGCGAAGGCGAATTTACCACTTTGCAAAATGGTATGACGGTGTTTATTTCTAAACATGAACCGGATGGTTCGGTATCGGGCATTTTATTAAACGATGAAAGCAACCCGCAAAGCCGAGTTACTTTGTCGGCAGAGCACGGGCGTATCGTGTATACCGCCGCCAGTCCTCGCATTATTTTAGTTAAAGGTATGCGGCAGGAAGTTAATCGCGACGGCACGCAGTTTTCGTCATTAAAATTTGATCGCTATTCGGTTGATATGGGAACAGTCGGCAGTAAAAGATTAAAAACCGCGTCAGTACGTGAAAAATCATTAGAAGAATTGCTTTCCGCCGGTAGCGATAAAACGCTTGCGGATGACTTAAAGCGTAAATATATTGTGGAAGGGCACCGCCGCATTATTACTCCATGGTATAATCTGCTTTTTGCGTTGCTTGGCTGTACCGGTTTGCTTATCGGAGCATTTAATCGCCGCGGTCAAACCAAAATTATTTCATTTTCAATTTTTGCCATGATTTTAATTCAGGGCAATGATCTGATTTTAACCAATTTAGCCGGACGCTCGCTTTATTTTGTGCCGCTTTTGTATACCAACTGTCTACTGCCGTTTGCTATTTGTTTATATTTGTTATTTTTTTATTCGCCATACACCTTTGCCCGCAAGCGCAAACCACAATTTGAGGCTGATGTTTAATGAGTAGTTCTGTAAAAAAAATATTTATGCTTGGGTTATCGTTAGGCGCGCTTAATGTCGGCGCGGCTTTTGCCGTTGATGAACCTGAAAAAACTCCTGTTGCGGGCGAGGTTTTGAAAAAAGAAACCGTTAAGCCGTTTACTAAAGTAGAACCGTTAAATTTGACCGATTTGGCGCCGCAAAAATCTGATAACGAACCTAATATTTATTTTAATGCCGACGAACTGATTAATGATGATAAAAATAAAGTGATTCAGGCTATCGGCGATGTTGTGGTTAAGCGCGAAGGCTTAACTCTTTATGCCGATAAGCTTATTTATCGTCAGTCGGCCGATAGTATTGAAGCGGTTGGCAATGTTCGACTTGAAGAGCAAAACGGCAATGTGGTTTACGCCGATAATGTTGAGCTTTCTAATAAAATGACCCGCGCGGAAATGAATAAAATCAAAGCTGTTTTACAAGATGAGAGTAAATTATGGGCGGAGCATTTTCATAAAAAAGAAAACAACAATAAAGTAATGCGCAAAGCCGTTTATACTCCTTGTGATTTTTGTGAGGGCACGGAAAATCCGCTCTGGCAGATTAAAGCGCGCAAAGTAACACATGATGCTGAGGCTAAAGACATTAACTATAATGACGCTTTGCTTGAATTTAAGGGCGTGCCGGTGTTTTACACGCCGTTTTTTTCGCATCCGGATCCAACGGTTAAGCGCCGCTCCGGATTTTTGGTGCCCAACATCGGCAGCAGCAATTATTTGGGCGGAACTTTGCAGGTAAATTATTTTTGGAACATTAACTCAAGTACCGATATTTTATTTACGCCGATTTTTACTACTTATAAAGATGTGGTATGGGGCGGTCAGTACCGGCAATATTTTAATAAAGGATACGTTGATATGTCGGGCAGTTATTTGCGCGATAATAATGATGCGCGTCCTGAAAACCGCGGCAACCTGTTTGCTTACGGTCGTTATGAAATTAATGACTATTGGGTTGCCGATGCTAACCTGAATTACACGTCGGATACGCTTTATTTAAAAGAGCTTGATTTGGAGCACGATGACGACGCGTGGTTAATGTCTAATGTCCGCTTGCAATATTTTGACAATCGCGATTATGCCGCGATAGAAGCTTATTATTACAAGCTGATAAGCTATGATTTGCGCCGCAGCAATAATTATGAATACGAACGCCGCAAGTATAACCGCCCGTTTGTGGCGCCGGTGGCCGATTACGAGAATATCAGCGATGTAAATTCATTGGGAGCATACTGGAAAAATAATTTCAGCATGGCATCGGTTTATCATGAAGAAGATGCGCAAACTCAGCGTATGTCTATGATTAATGCTTGGGTATTGCCGTGGACAAGCTCTTTCGGTGAGCGTTATCGTATTCAGGCCTCGTTAAAATCAGACTTATATTATGTTGATAAATATCAGGCGGCAAATCAGGATAATGACTTTAGCGGCGAGGTAATCCGCACTTTTCCGCAGGTTGGGGTTGAGTGGAGACTTCCGTTTGTAAAGGCAACAGAAAACACCCGCCAGATTTTGGAGCCGATTGTTGTCGGCGTGTTAGCGCCTAACGGCGGCAATATGCCTGAAAAAATTCCTAATGAAGACAGTGAAGACGTTGAGCTTGACGATACCAACATTTTAAGCTTAGATCGTTATTCCGGTTATGACCGTAACGATACAGGCAGTCGTGTAAGTTATGGTTTTAACTGGAGCTCATATGGCAATATTATGGGGCGCACTTCCGCCTTTATTGCGCAAAGCTACCAGTTCAGCAATCACAGCAGTTTTACCGGCAATATTGATAACGAGGGGCACTTTACGGATTATGTCGGCCGCATTTATGCCGCCCCGTCGCAATATTTAGACTTAGATTATCGTTTCCGCTTGGGTAAAGATGACCTTAAAATTCAGTACAGCGAATTAGGGGCCAGAGTTGGCAGCAGTATGCTTAGTTTGTATGCGTCATATATTTTTCTGCAAGAAAATCAAAATTCATCAGAGTACTTTAAAGAACGTAAAGAACTGTATACTTCCATAAAGGCCGCTTTAACCCGCGACTGGTCGGTGAGCGTATACAACCGGCAAGATTTAGCCGACAGCCGCAGAGGATCGTTGGAGCATGGCGGTAACTTGATTTATGAAGACGAGTGCTTTATGTTTATCACCACTGTAAAGCGCTCTAATTCAAATAACCCTGAACTTGATGACGGCTATGAATTTAACTTTACGTTTTATCTTAAAACTTTGGGCGGTTTGGGCGCTTAATATAAGGAGAAAAATTATGTTGCGATTGTTAATTGTTTCGGTAGCGGTTTTGTTCAGCTTTAATGCGGCGGCAGAGCCGGCGGATATTGAGGCTCTCGATGCGGCGGCGCGTAGCGCGCAAGGCTCATCGGTTATGTTTAAAAATCAAAACCCACAAGAGGCAATGGCTCGCCGTGAAGCGGAAATCAGACGCCGGCAGGCTTATGAAGAACAAATGCGGCGTGAGGAAGAGGCTCGCCGCGAAGAGCAGATGCGCCAAATGGAAGAAGAACGCCGCAAAGCTTTGCGTCCGGTTAATTTGTTTGGCAGGGGTTTAAAAATTTTTGCCGAAGTTAATGGCGAAATTATCACCAGCCGCGATATGCAGGACAGGGTCAACGCCTTTGTTGCCACCACGCAGATTCCGGTTAATGCGCAAACCAAAGATATGATAATCAGCAAAGTGTTGCAGTCGGCGGTAGATGAAAAAATTAAACTCCAAGAAGCAGATAAAAACGGCATTAAAATTACGGAAGCCGATTTAGATAAAGGTATGGAAAACTTTGCCAAAGCTAATAACGTTTCGGTGGCAAAGCTCAAAAAAATGCTTGCGGAAGCGGAGGTTAAAGAAAATGTTTTCCGCTCGCAAATGAAGGCAGAGCTGGCATGGTCGCGCTTGGTGCAACGTAAATCAGCGCAAGAAGTAAACATTTCGCAATCTGAAATTAATCACGCGATGGAAGCGGTAGCCAAAGATATAAAAACGCCGAAATTTATGGTTTCGGAAATTGTTATTCCGCAAAAACAGGCCAAACATATTTCTGATTTGGTTGAAAATTTGCGTCACGATCCGCGATTTGAACTTTATGCCGCGCAATTTTCACAAAGTCCGAGCGCTCCGAACGGCGGCCGGCTCGGTTGGGTTAATAAAGGGCAGTTGGCCGCGCCGTTAGAGAATGCTTTGTTAAAAATGAAAGAAGGCGGCGTATCGGAACCTATTTTGCTTGGCACCGATTATTATATTTTACGGCTTGAAAAAGTTTATCGCCCCGGAATTGATAAAGTGCCCGATGTTACGGAAGCAGAAGTAAAAACCATGCTTGAAAATAAAAGAACCGATGAAGTTGCGGCTAAATATCTGCGTGATTTGCGCAACCGCGCCATTATTAATCGCAAAGATTAAACTTAAAACAGGGCAACAAGTATGGAATTTGCGCTTTCATTAAAAGAAACGGTTGAACAATACGGCTTAATGGCTAAAAAGTCATTAGGGCAAAACTTTTTGCTTAATTCCAACATTACCGACAAAATTATCCGCCTTTCTCTTGAAAAACAGGGCTTAAAAGATTTTAGCGGACGCTATGTGTTTGAAGTCGGCCCCGGCCCCGGGGGGTTAACCCGCGCAATTTTGAGCAATAATCCGCAAAAATTAACGGTAGTTGAAATGGACGAGCGCTGCATTAAAATTATGGAAGACTTGCGAGAGGTTTTAAGAGTGCCGCTTGATATTATAAACGCCGACGCTTTAACCTTAAACTTTGCCGCGATGGAGCAAATGCCGCGGCAGGTTATCAGCAATTTGCCGTATAATATTTCCGTGCCGTTATTAACCGGCTGGCTTAAAAATATGCAAGCTTATGAGGCCTTAACTTTAATGTTTCAAAAAGAGGTGGCAGAGCGGATAACGGCAAGTACCGGCACTAAAAGCTATGGCCGCATTTCGGTATTGGCGCAACTGATTTGCCGCGTTAGCAAACTGCTCGATTTAAATCCGGAATGCTTTGTTCCTGCGCCTAAAATTTGGTCGACCGTGCTGTTGTTTCGTCCGCTTGCCGCAATTCCATCGGCTGAATTGCTAAATAAGGTTGAAACGCTGACTGCCGCCGCTTTCGGACAGCGCCGAAAAATGGTGCGCCAAAGCTTAAAATCGGTGGCTGGCATAGAAAAAGCCTGCCATGCCGCCGGAGTTGAATTAACCGCGCGGGCCGAAAATATTACTCCGGAGCAATATTTGGTTATTGCCCAAAATTTATAAAATATCCACTTTTTTGTCAAAAATCGCTTGATTAATATAAAAAGCTGTGCTACCTTACTACTAATAAC
>CALETM010000072.1 GCA_937920765.1 uncultured Alphaproteobacteria bacterium
TAAGGTTAGGGCATGCCAATATTAATGATGCGTTCGGAATTGAAAAGTCCGGTGAAATTTATATGTCCAATATGTTTATTGCCGAGTATGCCAACAAAGGCTATGAAAGCCATGCCGAAAAACGCGACCGTAAACTGCTTCTCAAAAAAAAGGAAGTTATCAAAATTATCAACGAGTTAAGCCGCAAAGGCTCAACCTTAATCGCCATGAGGCTCTTTTTTAATGAGCGTGGGCGCGCTAAGCTTGAAATCGGCCTCGGGCGGGGTAAAAAAGTTTATGATAAACGCGAAACCATTAAAGAGCGTGATTGGCAACGTGAAAAAGCCCGCCTCTTAAATTGATAGCACAACTTATAGGTTGAAATTGAAAATAAAACACACTATTAGTTAAAAATAACTTGATAATAGTGTAAAAGTAGTATATAAGCAATGTTGTAGCGTAATCGGAGGGTGATTATGAATAACATTGCCGTATTTAGGAGTTATATAGGTTTAAGAATCTTTCGGCGTAGACAAACAATGGGTCTGCCGCTATCGTTTGCCGCTTGTGTGCTGTCTGTGCCGATAGAAGAGCTGAAAGCCTATGAATACGGTACCAAAGAAATATATCCTGAAATGCTGCTTAAATTGAGCAAGCTTTTACATACCTCAATCAGCTATTATACCGAGGGGCTGAACTGATTATTTGAAATATGCGTATAAAGAACATTCGCTTTTATCACACACATTGCAAGTTTTATCAACTTTATTTAAGTCTAAATTGCGTAAACAACTTTTATTTTTGTTGCAGTAGTTATCACCGTATAAGGTTTCGGTATAGGTGTGGGTTTCTCCTTCATTTGATTTGCCAAGATTTATAGCAAATAAATTGGCGGCATTTTCTTTGGCGGCAAAAACAATATTGCGGCAAATTTCTGCTCCATCGGCAGATTTGTTTATTTCAAATCCAATACCTCCAGTGTTATTAGTATTGTTGTAAAAAATCCAAATCAAATTCTTGAACCACATGTCTTGCAGGCGAAAGTTATTAATATATTTAATTCCGTCCGGCAATGAATTGGTTTTAAGCAAAATGCTACCATAGTAATTATAACCGATGGCGTCGCTGCCGTCGCGGGGTAATGAGTCTTTCATAGTAAGTGTATTGTTAATCAGCATATTAACCGCCTGTGCGTGCTGATTTAGTTTATATTTCATCATTGCCTTGGAGTAACCGGCAATGGCGCCGACTGACAGAACGCCGATTATCGCTAAAACGCCGAGCATTTCCACCATGCTTCTGCCAGTGCAAATACTGTCATTATCGGGCTTGAGCGATACGTCCTTCCCCTTTCTGTCATTATCGGGCTTGACCCGATAATCCAGGTCAAACAAAGTAGCAAATTTTTTTATCATCATCAAAAATCTCCTCAAAAAGTTAATTCTGAAAAGATTTTAGCTCGCGTTTTTTTTTTGCAATATTTACGAGTCCACGCTGTGTATAAGTTGTATTAAAAAGGCTCTGATTTTAGTCAGAGCCTTAAATTTATTGATCCAAGAATGACCGCAATCGGCGCGAGCGGCTCGGATGCTTTAGCTTTCGTAAGGCTTTAGCTTCAATTTGACGAATACGCTCACGAGTAACGTTAAATTGTTGTCCTACTTCTTCCAAGGTGTGGTCAGTGTTCATACCGATACCGAAACGCATGCGTAAAACTCTTTCTTCACGCGGGGTGAGGGACGAAAGAATCTTGGTGCAGGTTTCTTTTAAGTTGGTGTGAATAGCCGAATCTAAAGGCTGTAATGCGCTTTCGTCGGCAATAAAATCACCGAGTGAAGAATCTTCTTCATCTCCGACCGGTGCCTCAAGGCTGACCGGTTCTTTGGCAATTTTCATAACTTTGCGGATTTTTTCAAGCGGCATCGACAAACGTTTTGCTAATTCTTCCGGTACCGGTTCGCGTCCCATTTCGGCTAACATCTGACGAGAAGTGCGAACCAATTTGTTAATGGTTTCAATCATGTGCACCGGAATACGAATGGTGCGGGCTTGGTCGGCAATCGAGCGGGTTATGGCCTGACGTATCCACCATGTGGCATAAGTCGAAAACTTATAGCCGCGGCGATATTCAAACTTGTCGACCGCTTTCATCAAACCGATGTTGCCTTCCTGAATTAAATCCAAAAACTGCATACCGCGGTTGGTGTATTTTTTGGCAATTGAAATAACCAAACGCAAGTTTGCTTCAATCATTTCTTTTTTTGCGCGCTCTGCCTCGCGTTCGCCGCGTTTAATGGTATCAACCATTTTGCGGTATTCGCTAATCGGCAGGCCGCACTCTTGTGACATTTGGGCAATGCTGTCGCGGATTTGGGCAACTTCAGCGCCGTATTTTTCCACAAACATTTGCCAATGCTTATCTTTTTTGTGTGAAACATTATCAAGCCAGTTCGGATCAAGTTCCGATTTTTGATAAGCTTCCAAAAAATCATCGCGTTTAATTTTGCATGAAAGGGCGTAACGTAAAAGTTTTCCTTCTTGACCCATCAAGCGCTTGTTAAGCTCGTTTAATTGTTCAACCAACTGTTCAATGCGCGATGCGTTAAGATGAATTGAGCTCATCAACTCAATAAGTTCTTTTTTGAGTTGCGAATACTTCTTTTCAACACTCGGCGAAATTTTTCGTCCGGAAAGAATTGCGCTCATGCGTTGAGTTTGAACTTTTTTCAAATCGTCGTAATAGCTTGAAATTTTGTTCAAAATATCCAAAACCGGCTCAAGCAAAGCGGTTTCCATGGCTGAAACCGAAGTTGACGAGTGTCCCATGCCGGCTTCATCGTCGCTGTCGGAGGATTCCGACTTTTCCGAATCGCCGCCTTCATCAAGCTCGCGTTCGTCTTCATCAGCTTCGGCATCGGCAATGTCTTCAACTTCATCTACCGTGTCTTCAAGCTCAATGTCAGGGTCAAGGTCATCATCAATATCATCTAAGTTTTTCTCGGATAATTCTTTGGTAACCTTTTCCAAATCATCAACTTGAGTTTCTTCTTCATCATAAACCATGGCTTCGCTGTCATCGCCGTACATCATTTCCAAATCAATAATGTCGCGCAGTTGCATAGTTCCCGCAACAAGTTCATCGCGCCAATCGGCAATGGCTTTTAAGGTCATCGGACTTTCGCACAAGCCGCTTATCATAACAGTTTTGCCGGCTTCAATACGTTTGGCAATGGCAATTTCGCCTTCGCGGGACAAAAGCTCTACCGTGCCCATTTCTTTCAGATACATACGCACGGGGTCATCAGAGCGCCCCATGTCTTTTTCATCAAAGTTGCCGCTTTCATCGGCATCATAATCGGAATTTTCTTCTTCATCTTCGTTATCGGCGTCAAGATTATCGGTTTCCGATTCGGAAGTGATACTGATTCCCATATCGGAAATGCCGGATAAAATATCTTCAATTTGTTCGGAAGATTCTTTTTCGGGCGGCAGAACTTTATTGAGTTCTTCCATAGTAATGTAACCGCGTTCTTTACCTTTTTCAATAAGGCTTTTAACGGCGGCGCCAAGTGAATCGATTAACGGAGAATCAGGATTGTTCCCATCATAAAAGTCTTGAGTTTCTTTTTCAGACATAACATTCCTTAAACATGTTCGGGGAGCCTTATCAGACTCCTTATGGTTGCTAGCTGGATTTCTTTTAATTACAATTAAGCCAAATGTCAAGTATTACCTTTGAAATATAAGGATTTTTTTTGCGGTTTAAATAGTTCAAAAAAGTTCTTGCATTGCAAATATTTTGTTTTATTTTGGAATAAGCTTTAATTTATGAGGAAAACCATGAAAACCAGAACCAGATTCGCGCCCAGTCCGACCGGTTATATGCATATCGGCAATTTGCGGACCGCGCTTTATGAATACCTTATTGCCAAGTCGCAAGGGGGGGATTTTATTTTACGAATTGAAGATACCGACCAAAAACGTTATGTTGAAGGCGCAACCGATATTATTTACGCCACCTTAAAAACCGTCGGCATGAATTGGGACGAGGGTCCGGATATCGGCGGCAATTTCGGCCCGTATGTGCAATCTGAACGCAAGGCGCTTTATGCCGAATACGCGCACAAATTGGTTGAACTCGGCGGTGCGCATTATTGTTTTTGCTCGCAAAATGAAGCCGATGAGCAAAAAAACGAAGAAGAAAATATTAAGTTTCAGGATCCGTGCAAGCTTATTCCGCTTGAAGAGGCTAAAAAGCGTGTTGCGGCAGGCGAGCCGTATGTTATTCGTCAAACCGTTAATAAAAAAGGCACTTCCGTATTTCATGATGTGGTTTACGGCGAAATTGAAATTGATTATGATGAGCTTGATGAAGGGGTCTTGCTTAAATCTGACGGTTTTCCGACCTATAACTTTGCCAATGTGGTTGATGACCATTTAATGCAAATTACCCACGTTGTTCGCGGCAATGAATATATTTCGTCGACCCCGAAATATAATTTAATTTATGAAGATTTCGGTTGGACTCCGCCTGTTTATGTTCATGTTCCGCAAGTTATGAAAGATGCGCAGCATAAGCTCAGTAAGCGCAACGGCGACGCCTCGTTTCAAGATTTGGTTGCTAAAGGCTATTTGCCGGCCGCTATTTTGAACTATATTGCTTTGTTGGGTTGGAACCCCGGAACCGAACAGGAAATTTTTTCATTGGACGAGCTTAAACAAGCCTTTAATATGGAGCGATTAAACAAATCGCCGGCTATTTTTGACGGTACCAAACTTAAATGGATGAACGGCTGTTACATCAGAGCATTATCGCCGGCTGATTTTCATCAAATGGCGCTGCCATATTATCAAAAATGCTTAACTCGCAAAGTTAATTTGGAATTTTTAAGCACGGTTTTACAGCCGCGTATTGAAACCTTAAATGATATTTGCGAGCAGACTGACTTTTTGGAACAGCTGCCTGATTATGATGTGGCTTTATTCCAAAACAAAAAGATGAAAACCGACGAGGCGGTTGCCGCCCGCAGCTTAAAGCCGGCATATGAGGCTTTGTCAGCAGTTGATGAATGGAACAATGAAACCTTGTTCAATGTGTTAAAATCAGTGGCCGAAGCTGAAGGAGTTAAAAACGGGCAGGTGCTTTATCCGGTTAGAATTGCCCTTTCCGGCAAAGAAACCACCCCCGGTGGCGCCACTGAACTAGCCGTCGTTTTAGGTAAAGAAGAAACCTTAAATCGTATGCGGGTTGCTTTAAGCAAATTGGCTTAACTGTATAAAAAATCTGAAAAAGACTGCACTTGATTATGAGCGCGGTCTTTTTTTTGACAAAAAACTTGACAATCTGCGCTAATCTGTTACGATAATCACATGTAATTAATTATTTCACTATTATGAAGAAAATTGTTATTTACGGAGCCGGACGAGTTGGTACAACTGCCGCGCTTAACCTGATGGATGTTAAAACACATCACAAAGCTGAAGTCATATTGTATTCTCCGCACAATCATAAACGTTGTGAGGGCGCGCTGATGGATATGGAAGACGCTTGCGCGATGCAAAACATCACCCCGCGCTTTGCTTTCAAGGCAACGTCAGATATCGCTGATTTGGCAGATGCTGACGCAATGGTGGTGTGTTCGGGAGGTCTTCCCAGCCGCGAAATGTATGCTGATGCCGCTCAAAAAGGCATTGATGACAGACTGGTGCAGGCGGTATACAATATTGACCTGATGAAGCAGTTTGCCGAAGCCGCTAAGCTTTCGCCGCATGCGGTTATCTTTGTGCTCACCAATCCGGTGGATTTAATGTGCGAAGTGTTGCGCGGGTTGCTGCCGGAACATCAAGTTTATGGCTTGGGTTGTTGGCTTGATACAGCTCGTTTCAGGCGTGAACTGCTGTCGGAACTTAGTAAATATTTTCCTCGGCAGCGACTTTCTGACATTAAGGCATGTGTTATCGGACATCATAACGGGACTATGTTTCTGCATCAAAAGTCGTTGGTTATTAATGGGTTGCATTATAGACCTGCCGAAATGATTGAACCGGCGATTAAACGAACTAGGAGCAGGGGCTTGGCCATCACTGAAACTAACGTTCAGGCAGCAGACCAAACCGCCAACAACGGTTCGTATTACGGTCCCGCCCGCATGGTTTCAGACGTGATTGAAGCGTTTATCTGTGGCAGAGTACGCGATGAAAGGCTTATTTTGCCGATGAACAGGCAGATTTACGCTATGGAAAATGCCGAGCTTGCCGGAAAATATGCGCAAATGCCATGTGCAATTATGCGCAAATCCGTGGTTGCGGTGGAAACTAAGCTTTCTACTTCCGATGTCGCCAACATGAAACACTGTTTTGATGTGTACGACAAAGACAAAGAAAAGCTCAAAGCCTACATGCAACAGTAGCCTGCTATGTCTTGAAAAATACCGCCCGATTATAAAATCGCGCGGTATTTTTTGTGTTTAATTTGCTTTTCTGTCCCAAGTTATTTTTAAATGCGCGTTCTGCTTGCCGATGTGTTTGGTGCAGGCGCTGTAAATATTGTCTAAGGTTATGTTTCTTAAGCATGTGCTTCCGCTACCGCAAAACCTGTCGCCCATGAAAAATTCGCTGATTTGTTCATCGCTCGCAAAACCGCTCATTAAATTAACATGCCGAACATTATCGCTGTTTTCCTTGGCGGTAACTAATATGTTGCGGCACATTTCCAAAGTCTCTGAGCTTTTGATGTCAAGATTCATAAAAACATAAATAGCAATCCACTTTGGCGTTAGCGCAATATAATATTTATTTTTCCATACATCGTAAATGCTGTCATTATCGCCGGATACAATCATTTCTTTAGGAAATTCTCCCATTTTTATGAAATATGAAGTAATATATTGGTTTGCTTCATCTGAACCTTTAAGATTATCAAAGCCATGTATATTGCGAGCCACGGCATTAATTACGGTGTTTAACTGTTCCGCCTGTTTATTAAGCTTATATTTCATCATCGCCTTGGAATATCCGGCAATAGCGCCGACGGATAGGACTCCAATTATCGCCAATACGCCAAGCATTTCTACCATACTTCTTCCAGATTGTGTATACATGAGCTAAAATCTCCTCAAAAAGTTAG
>CALETM010000073.1 GCA_937920765.1 uncultured Alphaproteobacteria bacterium
ACTGTTTGATGAAGCGGTTTTAGTTTTCGTCTTTTTTTGCGCGCTGCCGACGCCTTCCGATGAAAAAGCATAACGAGTACCGACTTTAGCGTTAAAATCGCGTTCCGAACAAAGGGCGACATCAACCACAAAACGCCACTTGGCATTGCCTTGCGGCGCCAAAACAAAGGCTTTTTTAATAAAAGCCGGTTTTTGCAGGTCAAAAACTATACGCTTGTCATTACCGTCAAGCTTGCCGATTCTGGTTTGTTTGATTAAATTATTTTTATCGCTTTGCAAAGTCTGCTTAACGTTCATATTATAAACATCAACCACCAAACGCTTAGGCTCGCTTAGTAAAAAGGCTTGATATTCAGGCTTGCTGTCTGCCTCAAACACTATGCGCACACTGCCTACCTGCTGCCCGATTCGCATATTGGTAATATTGCCGGCATCAGCGCTTGCGGCAAACATCGTAACACAGCAAAGCAGCCCCGCCGCAAACAGGCAGGCACGCTTAAACAACATAAAAAATCTGTTAATTATGTTTTTCATTCGCTCTCCGTTACAATTGGTGCTATTGTACGCCGCAGTTATTACCAATGAGTTAAAAATCGGCGCAAATAAATAAAATTTGTCACAAGCTGAAAATTTTAATTGTAATTTAAAACAAATCCTATATTGTATTTTTGTCAGGTGATTGTGCACTGATTTAAGAGAGTTGTATTAATAAATGACGGATTTTTTCTCTTAAAAAGGTGCCGCTGCTTTTAATATACTGAAAATACGAATAAAAGCGAGCAGCCTGATATAAACAAAACGGGATATTTTTTAAGTTTTCAGGCTATAAAAAACAAGAATCAAGAAAGGTTAGTCTGAAAGCGTACATAATAAAAAACTAAATTGAGCGGGTTTGCAGATTCCGCCGCTGATTGTTTGAGGCTAAAGAGCCTTGTCTTTTGATTATGCCGAAATATCCCTGCAAACAGATGTAAACATATCGCCGCAAGCGATAGCATTATGATGGGAAAATGTTATGACAAAAAGAATGCTGATTGATGACACGCAGCCGGAAGAAACCCGCGTAGTTATTATTGACGGAAACAAAGTTGAAGACGTTGAGTTTGAATCAAGCTCCCGCAAACAAATTAAAGGCAATATTTATACCGCCAAAGTTATCAGGGTTGAACCCTCGTTGCAGGCCGCTTTTGTTGATTACGGCGGCAACCGCCACGGATTTTTGGCGTTTGGCGAAATTCACCCCGATTATTACAACGCCTCGCCGGAGCTGTTAGAAGCCGTTGACCGCGAAGTTGATGAAATTATTGAGCGCAAAAAGCAATATATTAAAGAGCGTGAAGAACAACGCGAGCGTATTCGCGCTGAAAAACAGGCCGCATATGAAGCCCGCAAACGCGAAGAAGAAACAAAAGCCGCTGAAGAGGCTCGTTTAGCTGAAGAAGCTCGTTTGGCTGAAGAGACTGCTGCCGAACCGGTAGCAGAACCTGCTCCTGAAAATGCTGAACAAGTTACAGAGCCGGTTGCTGAACCTGCCGTTAAACCCAAAAGAAAATACACCCGCCGCAAACCGTTAAAGAAAAAGACCGAGGCTGAAGCTCCGGCTGAAGCAGCTGATGAACCGAAAGAAGAGCTCAAGGTTTTATCCGCCGATTCTGATAACAATGACGCGGTTATTTGCGATGACTGCGCCGATGATGAAACCGATTCTTCCGATTCTGAAGTTGAAACCGCTGACGCCGATGATGACGATTCCGATGAAGATTTTGAACTGCAGCGCAAACTCTTGCACGCCCGCAAACTTTATCATTACAGCACCATTCAAGACGTTATTAAAGAAGGTCAAACTCTGCTTATTCAGGTTGTAAAAGAAGAACGCGGCAACAAAGGCGCCGCCTGCACAACTTATTTATCTTTGGCCGGCAAATATTGCGTATTAATGCCCAACCGCATTAAAAGCGGCGGCGTTTCGCGCAAAATTACCAACGCGGCAGACCGCAAGCGCTTAAAAGAAATTATGAAAGAACTTCCTTTAACCGCCAATATGTCTATGATTATCCGCACCGCCGGTGAAGATAAAACCAAGGCAGATATTGTCCGCGATTACAATTACTTAATTCGCACCTGGAACCACATTCGCTTAAACGCGCTGAAAAACAAAGTTCCAAGCCTTATTTATGAAGAAGGCGACTTAATCAAGCGTGCTTTGCGCGATATGTACACCAAAGACATTGCCGAAGTTATTGTTGATGGCAACGAGGCATATAAAGCCGCCCGTGATTTTGTTAAAATTTTATCACCGAGTAGCTTAAAGAAAATTAAGTGCCGTAAGCCAAATGAAATGCCTGTTTTCCAGCGTTTTCAGATTGAATCGCAGCTTGATAAACTTCACAGCCCGATTGTTCAGCTTGAATCCGGCGGTTATTTGGTTATTAATCCGACCGAAGCTTTAGTATCAATTGATGTCAACTCCGGCCGCGCCACCAAAGAAAAAGATATTGAAGAAACCGCCTTAAAAACCAATTTGGAAGCCGCCGATGAAATTGCCAAACAGCTGCGTATGCGCAATTTAGCCGGTTTGGTAGTTATTGACTTTATTGATATGGACGAGCCTAAAAACAATGCCGCGGTTGAAAAACGTATGAAAGACGCGCTTAAAAATGACCGCTCCCGCATTCAGGTTGCTAAAATGAGCTGCTTTGGACTGCTTGAACTATCGCGCCAGCGCATGCATTCTTCCTTTGTTGAAAGCAACTATCAGCCGTGCCCGTTCTGCCATGGCCAGGGCGTTATCCGCACCACGGAATCAGGCGCTATGCTTATTTTGCGCGCCATTGAGGAAGAAGGAACTAAAAATCGTTCAGCGCGCATTACCGTGTTTGTTCCTACCGAAACAGCTATTTATCTGCTTAACCAAAAACGCCAAAATCTGTGCGATTTGGAAAGCCGTTATAAAATGTCGGTAGTTATTTCGGCCGACAGCGAAATTAAAAATATTTCTGACTACCGAATTGAGCGCGTCCGCCAAACCAAACCGGCGGAAGAAAACCCTGAAAATACTCCGATGAGCGCATATTCTGAGGCTGAAGAGCTTCCTGAAACCGAAGAAGATGGAATTGAAGAAACTCCTGAAAATGATAACGAGCCGGAAAATTCCAATGAAGAAGGCGATGACCGCGATAATCGTTATAACCGCCGTTTTCACGGACGCCGCAACCGCTATGACCGCCGCCGCGGCAAATTCGGACGCCGCGATTACAGCAATCGCGACGACTACCGCCAGCGCAACAACAATGCCGCTGAAATTCCGGCTCCGGTAAATATTGAAGAGCCTAAAAAAGAAGGCAAAATTGCATGGTGGAGAAAGTTAATCGGGTAATTAAGCTCATAAAAATCCGGCAGATTGCTAAAATCTGCCGGTATTTTGCTTTGCCCTCATTAATTTTAAGCTTGTGCAGTTTTTCATTTAACGCCGCCGCATTATCGTTTATCTCTGATGATGAGAGTGAAACACTGGTGCAAAATATTGTAAAACCGATATTCGGAGCCGCCGGCATTACTTTTAATCCCAACAAAATTTTAATTGCCAATGACAATACGCTTAATGCTTTTGTCAGCGATGGTAATTATTTGGTCATTCACAGCGGAACTTTAATGAACGCCGATAACGTTAACGAACTTAACGGCATTTTAGCGCACGAAGCCGGACACATCGCCGGCGGGCATATCGTTCGGCAAAAAATTCGTATCGGACAAGCGCAAATTGCCAGTGTGGCGTCATTAATCGCCGCCGGCGCCGCCGCGGCCGCTTCCGGTAATGCCGAGGCTGCGCTTGCCGTTATGCTTGGCTCGCAAAGCTCGCTCTTAAACTCTATGACCATATATCAAATGCAGGAAGAACGCAGCGCCGATGAAAGCGCGATAAAATATTTAAGACAATTAAATCAATCGCCGCAAGGCTTAAAAAACTTTATGCAAAAATCGACCCGCACCAACCGGCTGAACGGATATCAAGATTTTCCGTATTTCCGCACCCACCCGCTTAACAGCGAGCGCATTGCCTTTTTTACACAAGCCACTGAAAATTCGTCCGGTTCCGTAACCTCGCCGCTTGATACCGAATTTAAAATGATTAAAGCCAAATTATCGGCCTTTTTACTACCAACCGAACGAGGCTTTAAGCTTTATCCGCTTTCCGATAAATCGGCACCGGCGCAATATGCCCGCGCCATTTTGTATTACAGACAAAACAATTTGCCGCAAGCGCTTAAAAATATAGATTCTTTAATTACCAAACAGCCGGATAATCCGTTTTTTTATGAGCTTAAAGGGCAATTTTTGTTTGAAAAAGGCAAATTGCCGGAAGCGCTCGTTGCTTATAAAAAAGCCTTAACTCTGCGCCCCGATTCAGCCGAAATAATGTTTGGGTTTGCACAAACCGCGCTTGAAGCTCCGCATAGCGCGGGCGAGCTTAAACAGATTATATCAACGCTTAACCGCAGCATATTAAAAAAAGAAAAAGCCGACAGCTGGGTTCTGCTTGCCCGCGCATATGATGAAGCAAACCGCAAAGCCGATGCTCTTTATGCCTCCGCTCGATTTAATATGCTGCTCGAAAATTATATCGTTGCGGAAAAACAAATCGCTCTGGCTGAAAAAAATAAACCTTCAGCGGAACTTAAATTAAAATTAGCTGATTTAAAAAGCCTGCTTAACTCTTTGCGGCAATAATTTCCGCTATCGGACGATACGACTTGCGATGCTCAGGCGTAATTCCATGCTGTTTTAGTCCGTCAATATGCGCTTTGGTGCCATATCCGGCATTTTTTTCAAAACCATACCACGGATATTTTTGCGCCAACTCCGCCATTAAATGGTCACGATAAACCTTCGCCATAATTGAAGCCGCCGCAATACTGAATGATTTTGCATCGCCTTTTACAATGGTTTTGCAAGGACAAACCAAGCTAGGCGGCGTACGATTGCCATCAACAAGCGCCATATCGGGCTTGCATTTTAATGCCGCCACTGCCCGCCGCATTGCCAAAAAAGTTGCCTGCAAAATATTAATTTCATCAATTTCCGCCGCTGACGCCTCGCCGATTCCATACGATAAATTGCCGGCGGCTTCTTCTGCCTGTATCAACTTGTAAAGTTCTTCACGCTTTTTAGCGGATAATTTTTTTGAATCATCAAGCGAATTTAATAATACCGGATTAACATTGCGGTTAAAAAACAACACGGCTCCGGCCGCTACCGGACCTGCCCACGGACCGCGCCCCGCCTCGTCAACCCCAACAATTAAGCCGTTGCATTTGTCTTCTTCTGACCAATCTGGCATAAGTTTCTCCTTAAAAAATCCAAGAAAAACTTTAGCACTCAAATATTTATATTTCCAGTTTAATTTTAATTGCGCACAATCGGCAAACCCTCATAGTCGGCCTCAATAATGCCGCCGATAACCACCGCCACGTTATCATACCCGCTTTGTTCAAACATTTGCGCCGCTTGTGATGAACGTCCGCCCGAAGCGCAAATAATATTAATGGTTTGCGAGCCGTCTAAATGATGCTTTTTAATAAAAATTTCGGGGTGCAAGTGCTTTAACGGCTCAAAATAATGCGGATAAGCCAAACTTTCTTTGGCATATTCGCTTTCATCGCGCACATCTAAAATCAAAGAATTGGTAGTTAAGTCTTTTGGTTTTATAAATCTCATCTGCTCGCCCTCCTTAATTTCAATATAAGCAAGCAGTCGGATATTTTAAATTAAACCAACGTTTATACCAACATGCCATATGCGCTGTTTATGGTTACATAAAAAGTTACATACAGTAATCTGCCACATGCGAGCCGCGCCTGCGGAGAATGAGGATAATACGTGCAAATTTTTTGCAGGATGTAACTAAATCTAACCGGCTTGCGGATAGCGAGGCAGATGCGACGGGATTTTGGAACATGGTGTACAAATAGTTACACGAGTGACAAAATCCTTAGCAGATGTCCGCTAGACGCAAGCCCATAACTGCCTCTGCTATCTTTTCTGCCGTAATCCCGAAATGAGCATATAATTCACTTGCCGGACCGGAAGCACCAAAACCGTCCATACCGATAATTGCGCCGTTTAAGCCGGTGTATTTTTCCCAACCGAACTTTGAGGCCGCCTCAACGGCGATTCGCTGGCAAGCGCCCAAAACTTTTTCTTGATATTCAGCTGATTGCTTGTCAAACAATTCTGTACACGGCATTGAAACCACGGCAACCTCGACCCCTTTTTCACGCAGGAGCTTTTGCGCCACTACCGCTAAAGATACTTCCGAACCGGTAGCAATAATCGTTGCCTTGCGCTTTTTGCCCTTTTGCACGTCTGAAATAACATAACCGCCCTTAGCCGTTAAGTTTTCAGCCGCAGACGTACGCAACAGCGGCAGTCCTTGTCGTGAAAGCGCCAATATGCTCGGCGTTTTTTCAGCAGTTAAGGCAACTTCCCAAGCCTCTGCCGTTTCAACCATATCACATGGACGGAACGTGTAAATATTAGGCATTGCCCGATATGACGCCAATTGCTCAATCGGTTGATGCGTCGGGCCGTCTTCACCCACGCCAATAGAATCATGCGTCAAAACATAAATGACTCTGATACCCATTAACGCCGCCAAGCGCATGGAAGGCCGCATATAATCCGAGAACACAAAAAATGTTCCGCCATACGGAATAACTCCGCCATGCAGGCTCATGCCGTTCATAATTGCCGCCATAGCATGCTCGCGGATTCCGTACATAATGTTATTGCCGTTATAATCCGCCGCCGTAACAGTTTTCATACCATTAACAAAAGTTAGGTTTGAAGCCGCCAAATCAGCCGAGCCGCCTACAATTTGCGGAATATTCGGAACAATAGCCTCCAAACACATCTGCGAAGCCTTACGCGTGGCAACCTTTGTTTTTTCAGCAATAGCTTTTTCTTTAAGCATATTCAAGTCATGCTGCCAATTTTCCGGCAAAACATCATTTACATAATCGCTAAATTCTTTACCGGCAGATTGAGCGCGCTTTTCCCATAACTGATAAGCAGATTTGCTTTTGTTTCCGGCGATTCGCCATGCGTTTAAAACCTCTCCCGGCAATTCAAACGGCGGATACGGCCAAGCAAGTTCATGACGCATTGCCGCAGTTTCTGCCTCGCCAAGCGGCGAACCATGGCATTTTGAAGTTCCACACTTCATCGGAGCGCCAAAACCGATAGTGGTTCTGCAGGCAATAAACACCGGTTTATCCGATTCTTGCGCCGCGGTTAAAGCTTTTTCAATTTCAGTATAATCGTGTCCGTTAATTTCCAGCACATTCCAGCCCATCGCCTTAAAGCGCTCCGGCTGATTAGTAGAACTTGCGGCTGAAACATTGCCGTCAATCGTTATATTGTTGTTATCCCATAAAACAATGAGCTTATTTAATTTTAAGTGTCCGGCCAATGATGCCGCCTCTTCGGAAATTCCTTCCATTAAGCAACCGTCGCCGCAGATTACATATGTGCGGTGATTGCATAACTTATCGCCGAATTTAGTATTAATAATCCGTTCGGCCAGCGCCATACCTACCGCTGATGAAATTCCCTGTCCCAAAGGTCCGGTCGTCATATCAATTCCGGCTAAGTGTCCGTATTCAGGGTGGCCGGCGGTTTTAGAACCAAGCTGTCGAAAGTTTTTTATATCGTCAATACTGATATCTTCATAGCCAAGCAAATATAACAGCGAATATAACAGCATTGAGCCGTGTCCAGCCGAAAGCACAAATCTGTCGCGGTCAAACCAACGCGGGGCAGCCGGATTAATTTTTATAAACTTGCCAAACAAAACAGTGGCAACATCTGCCATGCCAAGCGGCATTCCTGGGTGTCCGGAATTAGCTTTATCAATAGCGTCCGCACTCAAAAATCTGATAGCGTTCGCCATATCTTTATAATTATGCTGCATAATGTTTCTCCTTATTTTGTTTTATATTCCAAATCTTGAGCTTTGGCTTTAAGCCCCATATAAATATCCATATTATAAGTCCCCGGAACCGGAATTGTAAGCTCGCCGCCTTCAGCGCTATAATCTAAAACCGTCACTCCGCGCGGAATATGAACTTCGGCAAAATATGTTTTTTTGCCTAAATAATTAACAGGCCCCTCAACTGTTTCAAGATAATATGAAAAATGCACATCGGTAACATCGCTGTCTTCCATGCGGGTAATCTTAAATTTAGGCTTTACCACCGCTTTGTCTTTACCAAGTTTTTTATTAAAATAACAATACCCTTCATATCCGACGGCCTCAATGGTAAACAGTTCGCGGTATTCGGCCATTTGCAAAATTTTAGTATCGTTCTGCCTGATATGCACTTTTGGACAAGCGTCAATATCCTTCAAATATGATGTGTCGTCTTCACCTGAAACCACCACAAAATGATTTTCATCTTGATTTTTAAACGAGCATGCTCCCAAAACCGCAAGCGCCGCCATACTTAACAAAATTTTTTTCATAATATCTCCTTTGTTTTTTATGAGTATATCCTGCAATGCTTATTTTTTTGTAAACAAAGCCGCCAATTCCGTATGATTAGAATACACAAACTGATCAACCATTGTAACCTCTTTAAGTTCATAACCTCCGGCAATCAAAACATTTGCGTCATTTACAAAACTATGCGGATTACATGAAACGGCAACCACAATTGCAGGCTTATCTGCCTGCTCCGTTTTAGCAAGTTCCGCGGTTTGAGCGGCCGCACCGGCGCGCGGCGGGTCAAAAACAACGGCTTGAAAACCTTTAAGCTCGCTTGCCGTAAAAGGATATTTAAACAAGTTGCGTTTTTCAATTTCAACATTATTCAGCATATTGGCGTTTAAGGAAGCCTTAAACCCTTGCAAAAGCGGCTCGCTTAAATCAGACGCCACAATTTTATTTTCTTTGTTTGCCGCCAACGGATATGAAAAAGTACCGATTCCGCAAAACAAATCAGCAATTTTACCTTTTGCGCCGCCGATATACTTAAGCACCAATGAAGTTAAAGCGTCTTGTCCGCCCTTAGACGCCTGTAAAAATGTTCCGGCGGCAATATAAATATCAAATCCGGCAATTTTTATAACCGGCTTTAATTTTTCAACCACCGGCTCCGCTTGCTCTTCGGCTTTACGTCTGAATGAAAACCGAATAATATCCGGTTCATTGTTTACATAATCAAAAATTGCCATACGATAGTCAAGCGCAAGTTCGCAATCGGCCTCAAGCACAACATCAAGTCCATTATCCGCTTCCAAAATCAGCACATCGCCTTTGTTTACCGATGAGGTCAACAGCTTTTTGCCCTTAGATTTTTGCGTAACTTTTATAGCGCAAAATTCGGCCAAAAATTTACGCAGCGACGGCAAGGCCGCATTAATTTTCGGGGTCAGCATCAAACATTGTTTGCAATCGGTTATCTGGCTGCTTTTATTTTCATTAAAACCCAGTACCAAACCGCCTTTGGTCTGCATAAAAGCCAATGCCGCACGGCGCCGCGTTCCGTCCGGCAAAAACACCGGTCGGTTCCATATATAGCTTTGTTCTTTAAGGCCTGCGCTTAAAATTGCTTTAACCTTTTGTTCTTTAAGAGCCCGATACTCTTCTTGCGTTTTATCTCTAAAGCAGCAGCCGCCGCAATTTGGTTGATACAAACAGCCCATTTTAATCCTCCGACATATGTGTGGTTTCAATGCCGTCCAGCAATGAAATTTCTTCATTTTCTTCAGCCGAAAACACCGGATGCATAAGTCTTAAAGCATCATCATCTTTATTTTGATTTATTTTTTCCGCCATTGCGGCATTAAATATCTCAACTCGGTTACGCCCGTTTTGCTTGGCCGCATACATAGCATCATCGGCCATTTTTATCATTAAGCCGACATCATCTGAAATGCCTGAAGGAGCAACGCCGATGCTGACCGTAAATTTCACCGGTTGATTTTCATCTGAATAAACAACCGCGTTGGCAATTTCGTCTTTTAACCTGCCGGCAACCATCGCGGCAATATCAGTATTAACACCCGCCAAAAACACCACAAATTCTTCGCCGCCGTAACGAGCCACCACATCGTCGGAACGCAGCGAGCGCTCACAAATTGCCGCCAGCTCCATTAAAACTTTATCACCGATTTTGTGCCCATAAGTGTCATTAACGCGCTTAAAATTATCTGCGTCAATCATTAACACCGCAAATGATTGCTTTTTATCATGCGCCGACTTAATTTTTTCTGCCGCGGCCGTTTCAAAATAGCGCCGATTATAAATAGCCGTAAGCGGGTCACGATCCGCCTGTGACTGCAGCAACGATTCGCGGCGTTTTCGCGAGGTTATATCCTGAAAAGCCGAATAAAGCACCACATCATTATTGTAATCAATAACATTAACCGAAGCCAATAACCAAAATGGCGTATTACCGAACGCGGTTTTCACCAAAATTTCAAAATCATGCACCTCACGGTTTTTCTCAAGTTTATCCCGCAAAAGCTTGCGGTTATCCGCGTCAACAAAAAAATCTTTAAAATGATACCGAGGCAGTTCATCTTCATCAATGCCAAACAGTTTAGCCGCATTTTTATTAACGAGTAGCAAAGTGTCGTCGCCCAAACGCGAAATAATAATCGGAAACGGCGATGATTTAATAATTGTCCCGATATTTTGATTAACTTTACGGTACATTTCTTGCGCTTGTTGCATTTTATCCCTTAAATTTTCATTCAAAAGCAAAAAGTATGAAAAAGCCAGCAAAAGAAACAAATCAAGCGGTAAATGCCATGGATACGCAAATGGCGCTATAAGCGGCAGCAGCAATAGCAATGTAAGCCCTAAAAGCGCAAATCCGGCCGTTATACGTCCGGCCGATTTCCACAATTTTGGGCGCGAAACAAAACTTAAAAAAACATAACTCATGCCGATAAGCGGCAGAATCTGCTGCAATTTATTTACCAAATTAGCGTCGTCAACGGCAAAAATAGCATACAAAACCAATAACAATCCGATGGTTACAAAAACAAACAGCACATTCTGGTTAAGCGGTTGCCCCAGTAAAATATGCGATGACGCCATAATAAAAAATGACGAAGCCGCCAAAACCAGCAGCATCTCGCTAAAAACCAAAATTTTTGCCGACACGCCTTGTTCATAAAAAAAATCGGCATAGGCCTGCGCGCCTGAAGTTAAAAACAACAGCAACATACCCGCAAATAAGATTTTTATTCCTTTGCCTATCTTCAGTTTTCGGGCATAAAATGAGGCAATACCCCCAAAGCCCCACACAAAGGCGCAAAATAACATATTTTCTATATTGCTTAAAGCACTGACAAACAACATATTAACCACTCTTAAACTTCTGATGATGTATTTCTGTCTCTTATACACATCTGACGCTGCCGACGAATAGAG
>CALETM010000074.1 GCA_937920765.1 uncultured Alphaproteobacteria bacterium
GGCAGCGTCAGATGTGTATAAGAGACAGTAATTATTGTTACTTTAATCACCATGGCTGTCGAAATCAGCTTTGGTATTTTAACCAAATCAATGGCCTTAACCGCCGATGGCTTTCATATGGGCACGCATGCCTTAGCCTTGTTCATAACCTTTTTAGTTTGCTCGGTAATTAATCGTTACAAAAACAAAGAAGACGTGTTAAACGCCCTTGGCGGCTACACCAGCGCCTTATTTTTAGGATTAACCTCGTTTGGTATTATTTATGAATCCGCCGATCGTTTTATCCACCCTGCCAAAATTTCATTTAATGAGGCCATTTTGGTAACCGTAATCGGTTTGCTTGTTAATGCGGTTTGCATTCTTATCATGTCGGAGCATCATCACCACGGAGCCGAAATTTGCGAGCATCACCACCACAAAGAAAACCTAAACTTTAAAGCCGCATATCTGCATATTTTGGCCGACGCTTTAACTTCTGTTACCGCTATTGTGGCCCTGCTGTTAGGCAAATACTTCGGCTTAGTGTTTTTTGACCCGCTTATGGGCTTAATCGGCGGCTTAATCATCTTAAAATGGTCTGCCGGATTAATAAAATCATCTTTTAACATTTTAATCGGCTCACCACAAACCGATACAAAGGAAAAATAATGAAAAGTTGCTTAATTCTTGAAGGCGGCGCCAAGCGTGGCATATACACCGCCGGTGTACTTGATGTTTTGCTTGAAAACAACATTATTACCGACGGCGTCATCGGCGTTTCAGCCGGAGCCATTCACGGTTGCGGTTATGTTTCGCGCCAAATAGGCCGCGGCATCCGCTATAACCTGAAATACAACGATGATTATCGTTTTATGAGCCTAAAATCATGGCTCAAAACCGGCAATATGGTTGACACCGAATTTGCTTATCATGAACTTCCCGAAAAACTTGACGTTTTTGATAATCAAACCTTCAAAAAATCTGCCACCAGATTTTACGTAACTTGCACCAATCTTAAAACCGGTAAAGCTGAATATATTTTATGTCCTGACATGAGCGGCAAATATATGGATTATTTGCGGGCTTCTGCCTCTATGCCTTTTCTTTCCAAAATTGTGGAAATTGACGGAAACTTGTATCTTGACGGCGGCATTGCCGACAGTATTCCGTTAAAAGCCGCCTTTAAGTTGGGTTATGATAAAAATATCGTGGTACAAACACGTCCGGACGGATACCGTAAAAAGCCCGCTAAATTTGTTTGGCTGGCCAAGCTTATTTATCATAATTTTCCAAAGTTTATTGAAGTTTTCACCCATCGTCCTGAAATGTACAACCAAGAGCTGGATAATATTAAAAAACTGGCTGAACAAGGTAAAATTTTTGTAATTAAACCGAGCCGGTTTATTAACATCAAACATGCCGAAACCAACCCTGAAACCATTAAAGCCATGTATAACTTAGGACGGGAAGACGCTGAAAAACAATTAACTGAACTTAAAAAATTTTTAGCAATATAAATATAAACCGCCGAAATTTAATTCGGCGGTTTGATTTTAATCTTCTATATCTGCCTCATAGGCATAAACAATCCGACTGTCATCTTCATTTTCGGTATTGCTCAACTCGCAAACCAGTAATTTATCGGCATCAATCAAACTGTCAAAAATTTCATCTGGTATTGCCTCAAGTACAATGCTTTCATCATCGTTCCGAAACAGTTCCGCCGAATGATTTTCCGCGTCTAACACTATGCGCGTATCCGTTGCCGGAGCCGATTCGCCGGCATAAAGCAAAAGCATAACTTCATCTTCATCATTTACCACAAAATCATAGGTAATGTCACCAGCATCTTCAGTCATTTTATATCTCCTTCATTAATATTTGCTTCTATAAT
>CALETM010000075.1 GCA_937920765.1 uncultured Alphaproteobacteria bacterium
GCTCGCGTTTTTTTTTTGCAATATTTACGAGTCCGTGCTGTGCATAAGTTGTATTGATTAAAACAGCGGATTGTATGCCCACTGCAATAAAGCCTGGCGTTGTTTGGGGCGACACTCAAAGTCAAATTGCGCGCAATTATGCTCAATTTGTGCCAAATGCCGCCGAAACGCCTTCCAGCGATTTATTTGCACAATATCAATTTCAGGAATACGTCTGCCGCTATAATATCGGCAATACCACTGAAACCAACCGCGCGGATCAGGATATAATATCCAACCTTTGCGCCGCCATTCCTGCAAGGAAAGACGTGATTTTATTTGAAAACAGTTGCAATTTATATCCGGTTTATTTAATGACAATCGCGCATCTGTAAACCAATTTTCAGGAAATTCATATAGGCAATCATTTAAGTAATGCCCTTCAAACACGCCCATAGCAAGCATTTGTATCGGTGAAAGTTCAGGCTTAAAATCAGGGGCAAAATTTTTGCCTTCCGGTGAAACCCGCTCATATACATAGTTATTTTGCATTTTATCATTAACGAAAACCGACATTATATATCTCCTTAAAAGGATATATAATTATTTTTCTGCTTTTTTGTCAGGTGCGCCGATTTTAATTATTCCGGAGCCGAATTTTTCTTCTAACGAATCTATAATATGCGACAGTTTATCGTCTTCCGGCTCTAAATTGTCAAACAATGAAAATTGTTGTTTTTTGCCAAAGCTTAAATCAGCTAAAGTAACTCCGCTTGCTCGATAAATAACGCCGCGCCTGAAAAGTCGGTCTAAAATGCGGTGGGCGGCGTCGCGCAAGGTTTTTTCTGAATTGGTAGGCTTTTGTAATTTTTCATCGGCTTCAAAAACCGCAAAATCTTTAGTGCGCAGCATAACGGAAATATGAGCGCAATATCCGTTCCACATTCGCAGTTTTTTTGAAGAGTTATGAATATGCGCCGCTAAGGTGGAATGTAAAAACTCTAAGTTGCATGAAAAATCCGCAAATGCTTTGGTGTCTTGAATTGATTGCGGCGGTTCCGGTTTAGAATTTACCGCAGAAACCGTTTCTCCTAAAAGCTCATGCTTTAAGCTAACGCCGTTAATGCCGAAAGCTTTGCGCAGCCAGGCATCGTCTTTGCTGACAAAATCTTTAATGGTCACGATGTTATTCAAGCGCAGATGTTTGGTGTTTTCACGCCCGATGCCGCTTACCGTCTCAATAAAATCATTGCCGACTTTTTGTAAAATTGCCTCTGTTTCCGGCCTTATTACATAAATTCCGCCGCATTTTTTAGCTTTATCGCTCGCAAGTTTAGCCAAAGTTTTTGATGAGCAAAGCCCGATTGAAACCGGAATTCCGGTTTGTTTTAATACAGCGGTGCGGATATCCGTAATCAGCTGTGTGTAGGTGGAGCGGTGCACTTTATTAAGTCCGGTAAGGTCGGCAAAAGCCTCATCAACCGATACAACTTCCACATCAGGAGTAAAAGAGCGGATAACGTTCATCACTTTTTCGGAAATTTGGCGGTAAAGATAGTGGCGGGCGGGCAGGCATATTGCCTCCGGCTGCTCAACTTTAACCTTAAAATACGGCGCGCCCATTTTAATGCCTAAAGCTTTGGCCTCAATGGAACGCGAAACAATAATACCTTTATTTCCGCCGCCGGTCATAACGCACACCGGTTTATTTTGCAAATCAGGATTGTCCACCCGCTCGCATGAAACAAAAAAACAATCACAGTCAATTAACGCTATTATTCTTTTCATGGAACAAACATAGAACAAAGTCAAGCAAGAGTCAAAATGATTTATTGCTTTTATAACATCTATATAATACGCGGCATCCGGATAATCCGTATGCGGATAAAACTTGTTAGCATGTTAAGCTATGATATATTTACGCGTCAATGGAAACAAAGCTAAAAGTGTTGGTATTAAATAAACCTTTATCGGTAATTTTAAGTTCCGGAATAACCGGAAGCGATAAAAATCCCATAGTCATAAAAGCGTCATCTAAGGTTGAGCCTATAGTTTTAACCGCCTTAGCAAGATTATGGCATTCGGCTTTAACTTCATCTATGCTTTTATCTGAAATAAGTCCGGCAATCGGCAATTCTGCCTTTGCTAAAACTTTTCCGTTTTGAACCACAATTTTGCCGCCCTGAGATTTTATCAGTTCTTGCGCCGCAAAAAGCATATCTTCATCATTAGTGCCGATAATAATCATATTATGCGAATCATGGGCAACGGTTGAGGCAATGGCGCCGCTTTTTAATCCTACACCGCGTATAAATCCTTTTCCGATATTGCCGGTAGCATGATGGCGCTCAATTACGCAAATTTTTAAGGTGTCATTTTCTAAATTGCTTACGGCGTTGTTATTAATTTTTTTAATTTTTGATACTACGGATTTGGTTACCAACTGATTAGGGACAATTTCAATTGCTTTAACCGCTAAAGAGGCTGTATGAATTGCAAAATCTTGCAATTTTAACGGAGCGACATTTACCGAGTTGGTGCAAACATGCTTGTTGTTGTGTTGTTTTTGGGCAATCAGCTTGCCATGTTTGGCAACAATTTTACCATTTTTAATAACAATTTGCGGTTTAAAATCAGATAAATTA
>CALETM010000076.1 GCA_937920765.1 uncultured Alphaproteobacteria bacterium
GGCGCGCACCATCTCAACCGCGGAGTATTTATCGGTTAAATCTTTGGTTACGCCAACCACAAGCGAAGCTTTGTTATCTTTGTTTGAGGCCAAAACCACAATACCGGAGCCGATGGTTTGGTTAATTTCATCAATAAAGGCTTTAAGCTCTTTCGGGTGAATGTTAGGAATAATGCGTCCGACAAATTTAATGCCGTTGACGGTGCCGATTTTATCTTGGTTATCGGCGCTCTTGTGGCTGACAAAGGTTTTCTTTAAGTTAAAGATGTCGGCTTCAAGCTTTTTCTTTTCATCCATCAGGTTTTGAATACGAGCTTCCAAATCATTGAGGTTGGTTTTGAGCATGGCGGATATGTGGTGCAATTTGTCTTCAATGCCTTGCACAAATTTTTCAGCACCATATCCGGTTACGCACTCAACGCGGCGGATTCCTGCGGCAACCGCTGATTCGGAAACAATGTTAAAGTAGCCGATTTCGCCGGTGTCAGAAACATGGGTACCGCCGCAAAGTTCTTGCGAGTAAATTTCGCCGTCGCGTTCCATGCGGACAACCCGCACTTCATCGCCGTATTTTTCGCCGAACAGAGCCATGGCGCCGCAATTTACCGCTTCGTCTTTGTTCATGATAACGGTGTTGACATGGTAGTTTTTACGGATTGATTCATTAACCATATCTTCAATCTGCTGTAATTGCTCCGCAGTTATTTGCTGCGGGTGCGAAACGTCAAAACGCATTCTGTCAGGACCGACGAGCGAACCTTTTTGGGCAATGTGCTCGCCCAAAATGGTGCGCATTGCTTTGTGCAACAGATGGGTGACGGAGTGATTGGCGCGAATCCGGTTGCGAATAATGTTGTTTACCTCAAAACTTGCGGTTTGGACGGTTTTAACTTCACCGCTAATCATTTTGCAAACGTGGACAATTACGCCGTCAAGCTTTTTCTTGGTGTCGGTAACTTCAATTACAAAATTTTGACCGATAATCTGCCCGATGTCGCCTACCTGACCGCCGCATTCGCCGTAAAAAGGCGACTGGTTGGCAAGCAGATAAAAATCGCCGCCGTTTACGGATTGAACTTCTTGTCCGTTTTGCACCAAAGCGGTAATCTGTCCGTCGGCTTTAGTGGTGGTGTAGCCTAAAAATTCAGTCGCGCCGAGTTTTTCCTGCAGGTCAAACCAAATTTTTTCAACGCCGGAATCGCCGGAGCCTGCCCAGTTTTTGCGCGCTTCGGCTTTTTGCTTAGCCATGGCGTCATCAAAACCTTTGCAGTCAACCGTAATGTTTTTGGCTTTTAAGGCATCTTCGGTTAAGTCAAGCGGAAATCCGTAAGTGTCGTAAAGCTTAAAGGCGGTGCCGCCGTTTAACACATCGCCCGATTTTAAGGTCGAAGTTTCATCGTCAAGCAATTTTAAGCCTTTAGACAAGGTGCGTCCGAAGCGGGTTTCTTCGGCTTTGATTGTTTCACGAATTAAGGCCTCGTGGCGGTAAAGTTCAGGGTAAGCTTCGCCCATTTCACGCTGTAATGACGGCAAAAGCTTGTACATCATAGGTTCATGAATGCCAAGCATGTAAATATGGCGCATCGCGCGGCGCATAATGCGGCGCAGAACGTAACCGCGCCCTTCATTGGAAGGCAAAACGCCGTCAGCGATTAAAAATGAGGTGGAGCGTAAGTGATCGGCAATTACGTTGTATGACGATGAAAAACTTTTGTTTTCAGGGTCGGTGCCGGATAATTTGCAAATATCGGCAATTAAATTGCGGAAAAGGTCGATATCGTAGTTAGAATGAACGCCCTGTAAAATGGCGGAAATACGCTCAAGTCCCATGCCGGTATCAATACAGCGCTGCTTTAACGGAATGCGGGTTCCGTCAGGCAGGTCTTCAAATTCATCAAATACCAAATTCCAAATTTCAATCCAGCGGTCGCCGTCTTCTTCAGGAGTTCCGGGGAGCCCGCCCCAAACCTCAGGACCGTGGTCATAAAAAATTTCAGAGCAGTAACCGCACGGGCCGGTATCACCCATTTGCCAAAAGTTGTCTTTGGTGGCAATGCGGATAATGCGGTCTTCCGGCAAACCGGAGATTTTTTTCCATAAATTGTAGGCAACATCATCGGTATGATAAACGGTAACCGCCAAGCGGTCTTTCGGAAGGCCGAAAACTTTGGTTACCAGTTCCCACGCGTAGGTGATGGCTTCTTCTTTGAAGTAATCGCCGAACGAGAAGTTGCCGAGCATTTCAAAAAATGTGTGGTGACGAACATCATACCCGACGCTGTCAAGGTCATTGTGTTTGCCGCCGGCGCGCACTGATTTTTGGGAAGTGGTCGCTCGTTTATAATCACGGGTTTCATTGCCGGTGAAGATATTTTTAAATTGCACCATGCCGGAGTTGGTAAACATTAAAGTCGGGTCGTTATCCGGCACCAAAGACGATGACGGAATAATTTTATGTCCGTTTTTAGCAAAGTAATTCAAAAAAGTTGAGCGGATTTGTTTTACACTTGTTGTCATTTTTATTCTTCCCAAAAATTCAAGTTTTTAACCGCTCTAAAATAAAGCAATCTTTGCCGTATGTCTAGCAAAATTTTAAAAATTAAGCGTATTTCCGTTAAGGTAAGCAATGCCGAAGTTTAAATAGGCGGCAAAAATCAGCCACAAAAAATACGGATATTGCAAATAGGCGGCAAACGGGCTGAGCCGCTTAAAGCTTTTTATCATTTCCGCTACCGTCCACAGCAAAAGCAAAATAACAATTCCGGCAAATAAAAAATACGCGCCGAAAAAGAATAAATATGTCCAGAGCATTTGTAAAAACAGCTGTCCCAAAAACATTAAAGTTGCCGGTCGAAAATCTTCATAAGAATGGTCTTTAATTACCAAATAATAGGAAATAATCATTAAAGAATATAAAACCGACCACACAACCGGAAACAGCTGATTCGCCGGTAAAAATGGCGGCTTTGTAAGACTTTCGTAAAAGGTGGCGATGCCGAACCGCGTAAAATAACTGCAGATAACGGCGGTTGTGGCAACGGTTAAAAAGGCATAAAAAATTTTTAAGATATTATTCATGGCATTCTCCTTATTTAAGGACATAATCGCGGAAATAAAAAAATCAAGTTTTGACATAATAGTTGTTGCTTTTTGTCAAAAATATTGTATGATAAAAACATCTTATAATTTGAGGGTTCCGAAAATGACACAAGCGCATACTAATTTAAAGTTTATCGGCGGGGTTAATAAAGACCGAATCGGCGGAAACTGTTCGGTTATCGAGCATACCGATGAAAAAGGCGAAACCAATCGCATTATGTTTGATTTGGGCTCTATTTTTACACCGCAGGAATCGGGATTTATTGCGGCGTATCCGAATGTTGATGAATATTTTGACCGCATTAATCCGACCGACGGCAAACGATTAAAAGCCTCAAAGCCGATAAGCGCACTGTTTTTAACTCACGCGCATGAAGATCATATCGGGGCGCTGGTTAATTATACTAAAATGGGGTATGTTTTGCCGCCGATGAAGGCAAGCGGATTTACGCGTAATTTTGTGCGCCTTGCTTTTGCCAAAGAAGGACTTAAAATTCCGGAAATTGAAAAAGTTAAAGCCGGTGATGTGGTAAAAATCGGCAACAATATGGAAGTTGAAGCGGTTGATGTCAGCCACAGTGTAATTGATTCTTTGGGGTTTTATACTTTAACTTATGCGGAGGGCAAACCTTACGCCGCCATTATGAACAACGGCGATTTTTTAACCGAAGAAGAAATGCCGGTCGGAAAGTCATTCAGCCGCGAGCAATATCTTGATGTGTTTAAACGTAAAGCCGCTCCGACCACGGCTGTTTGCTTGGATTCAACTTCAACCACTCCGGTTGCCAAAGAACGTATCGGTTTTGCTAAAGCGGTTGACAATACATATAACGAGGTTATGGAAAATGCCGACCGTAATTTAATTGTTTCACCGGTTATTTCACGCAGTGTGCAAAATATTGCCATAGATATTGAAACCGCGCGCCGCTTAAAAACCAAAGTTTTTTTAGACGGCATGTGGCTGCAGACGGTTAAAGATGCCATGTTGCTCAGCGGGTATAACAATTTTGAAGACGTGGTTTACAAAGGAACTATTCAATCTTACTTAAATGATAAACAAATTACGCGCAAATATGTTATTTGCAGCGGCGCTTTTGCGCAAGGTTTGGAAGATTATCAAAACAATGTCGGCTATACGGCAACGTCGCCGATTGCAATGTCTTCCGCGGTTAAAATGGCGTTTGATTTACATCCGTATGTAAAGCTCGGCAAAAATACTTTAGTGCTGGCTCGTCAACGCATTATTAATGAAATTAACGGCGAGAGCGGCCCGAAAATGTTGCAAATGATGGCGCGTCAAGGCGCCAAAGTGGTGATGACTCCCGGTGAGCGCTCGGTCGGCGGATTTAAAGAAGTGCAGATGCAAGATTCCGGACATGTAAACGCCAAAGCCATGAAAGAGCTGATGGCGGAAGTTAAAAGCGCGGTGCCGAATGTGATTGCCATTCCGATTCACGGCAATCCGGAGCAATGCGAATATACCAAAGATATTATGGATAAAATCGGAGTTGCCACGCACTTAACCGCCAATTTGGAGAGCTTGAATATCGGCGACGGGCAGGTTACAAACGCAGAAGAAAGTCACCGTCCGGTAAGTTGGTACGCGTTTAAAACCGTTTATCCCAATCCGTATATTGACCGTGAAGTTCCGTTGGATGGGCTTACGGAATATTGGGAAATTGATGAAAACTATCAGCCTTTGCAAAAAATTTGCGAAATTCAGAATACGCCGCGGCACGGCTCAGTTTCACATGGAAGTTATAATAATTGCCGCAAGCAAATTGAACAGGCGGAAAATATGCCGTATCGCGAAAAAATGCGCCGTACCGATAAGGGTAATAACAAAATAAGCAAAAAGGCAAAGAGTATGAAAGATAATTTGCGCTACAATCTTAATAAAAAGAAGGGGCGTTTTGGACGCTGATGCGAATTGTTTATCCTCTAACACCGTTGTTTTGAATTGACAGTAAAAAACAGCGGTGTTATTGGTATAAAAAAGAATTTTTTGAAGGCAAAAAAGATGATTGTTAAAAAGAACGGTATCAAAATTTATGAAAAAACCGATTTTGAGGGTATGCGAAAAGCCGGAAAATTGGCGGCGGAGTGTTTGGATTATTTAACTCCGTTTGTTAAGGTTGGTGTTTCAACCGGCGAGCTTGACGATTTATGCCGCGATTTTATTACCGCGCACGGCGCTATTCCGGCATGCTTGGGGTATCACGGGTATCCTAAAACTTTGTGCATTTCAATTAATCATGTTATTTGCCACGGTATTCCCGATTATGAGCGCAAACTTGCCGACGGCGATATTTTAAATATTGACGTTACGGTTATCTTGGATGGGTGGTTCGGCGATACCAGCCGTATGTATTATGCCGGAAAGCCTAAGCTTAAAGGCACCCGCTTATGTGAAGTTACCTATGAGTGCTTAATGCGCGGTATTGACGCGGTTCGCCCCGGAGCGCATTTTGGCGATATCGGCGCGGTAATTGAAGAATATGCTCATAAATACGGCTATTCGGTGGTTGATATGTTTTGCGGTCACGGCTTGGGCAGAGTTTTTCATGACGAGCCGAATGTTATGCACTGCGGCGTTAAAGGCACCGGACCGGTTATGGAAGAGGGTATGTTTTTTACTATTGAGCCGATGATTAATATCGGCAAAAAAGACGGCACGATTTTAAGCAACGGCTGGACGGCGGTTACCCGCGACCGGAGCTTGTCGGCGCAGTTTGAACATTCGCTCGGCGTTACCGAGAACGGCTGCGAGGTGTTTACATATTCACCGAAAGGTTGGGATAAACCTCCTTATAAATTGGACTAGCTTATGACTAAAAACGCGGAAATTAACGATAAGCCCGAGCAACAGCATTATATCGGGCATCGCCAACGTTTAAGAGAAAGATTTTTAAAAGACGAGGGCAAGAGTATGGCGGACTATGAACTGCTTGAGCTGTTGTTGACGCTTGTTATTCCGCGCCGCGATGTTAAAGAATTGGCGAAAAATTTAATTAAAGATTTCGGTTCATTTGCCAAAGTTATTAACGCTCCGCAATATAAGTTGGCTGATTACGGCTTGTCGCAAAGTACGATTGCCGCGTTTAAGGTGGTGGTTGCGGCGGCGATTAAAATGTCATGGCAGGAACTGCGTGAAAAGAACGACACGGTTTTGAGCAACTTTGATTATATGATAGACTATTGCAAAATGGCGCTTGCCCATTTGGAAGTTGAAGAGTTCAGAGTGCTGTTTTTGAACGCCCATCTTAAAATAATTAAAGAAGAAACCATGCAAAGAGGCACGGTTAATAATGTGGCGGTTCACCCGCGCGAGGTGGTAAAAGCGGCGCTTGAATGCGGAGCGATGTCGGTGATTTTATTTCATAATCACCCCGGCGGTAAGGCAACTCCTTCTAAAAATGATTTGGAAGTTACCAAACAGATTTGCGAGGCGTTAAGTCCGCTCGGCATTAAAGTTCAAGACCATGTTATTATCACGGCTGATGATTATTTCAGCTTCCGCGATAACGGATTGATAAAATAAGCGTTATCCGGCTTGTTGGAGCAGAGAATCGGGGATAATTAAATCAGCGCCGGTGGAAGCGATAACCTCATCTAACGAAAACAGCGGATTAACCTCAGCGAGCAGCAAACCGTTGGGGGTTACTTCAATAACAGCGCGCTCGGTGATAATCATATCAACTTCATGCGCGGCGGTTAAAGGCAGAGTGCATTTTTTAACAATACGCGGTTCGCCTTTGGCAGTGTGTTCCATGGCCACAATCACTTTTTTGGCACCGACTACTAAATCCATAGCGCCGCCCATTCCGGGGGTAAATACATGAGGCACCATCCAGTTGGCAAGATTGCCCTCTTCATCAACTTGCAGTGCGCCTAATACGGTGGCGTTTACATGTCCGCCGCGGATAATGGTAAATGACATGGCGGTATCAAAAAACACGGCGCCGTCTTTGGCTTTTACAGGCAAACCGCCGGCATTAATTATTTTGGAGTCTTGCGGCGCGCTCAAATCGCGGCTGCCGACGCCAATCATACCGTTTTCGGACTGTACCATAATATGCATGCTGTCAGGCAAATAGTTGGCAACTTCTGTCGGAAGCCCAATGCCTAAAGTAATGATGTCGCCGGCTGAAAATTCAAGGGCGGTACGTTTGGCAATAATCTCGCGGCATTGTTCTTTGCTTAAATCAGTCATTTTTAGTCCTTTATGCTACAATATAATCGGCAAAAATACCGGCAATGGTGATAAGGTTGGGGTCAAGCGGAGTTTCGCTGACTTCATCGGCTTCAATAATTACGGTATCGGCGGCAGTCGCCATTACGGTGTTAAAATTGCGGGTGGTTCCCTCTAAAAAAGCATTGCCGAAACGGTCAACTTTAGTGGCGTAAATAATGGCAAAGTCAGCTTTGAGCGGAGTTTCAAGCAAATATTTTTTGCCGTTAAGCTCTATTACTTGTTTGCCGTTTTCAACAATGGTACCAACTCCGGTCGGGGTTAAAAATCCGCCTAATCCGGCACCGGCGGCGCGGATTTTTTCAACTAACGTTCCCATCGGCACAAGTTCAACTTCAATTTCGGCATTATTAAATTGCCGACCGGTTTCGGGGTTGGTGCCGATGTGGGTTACAATCGCTTTTTTAACCATTTTGTTTACAATCAGCTTGCCTCTGTCCGAATCAGGAAAGCCGGTGTCATTGGCAATCAGGGTCAAGCCTGAAGTTTTGCGTTCTATCATGGCGTCAATCACGCGATTGGGCGAGCCGCAACGCAAAAATCCGCCAATCATAACCGTGGCGTTATCGGGGATTAATTTGGCGGCCTCTTGCGCCGAAATAAATTTTTTTAACAATTAATATTCCTTTTGTTTAACCGCATGAATATAACTCAAATTTAAGGCAATGTCAAATTTGAGGCTAAATAGTTGTAACAGCATGATTTAATATTGGCCGGTGGCGCTGAATTTTTGGTGCCATTTTTGCATAACGGCAACGGCTTCATCGCGAAATTCCGGCATCGGTTCGGCATAAACGCCGTCTTTTAACAGCGCGTACAAGTCATCGTCCTTAAAACCGATGTCGGCGGCGTCTTTGCGGGTGGCGGCAAAATAAATGGTTTTGATATTGGCCCATTTGGCGGTCATTAAGCACATCGGGCAGGGTTCGCAGCTGGTGTATAAAACACAATCGGATAAGTCCCATGTTTTAAGCTTTTGGCAAGCGGCGCGAATCGCCTGAACTTCGCCGTGCGCGGACGGGTCATGATTGGCTAAAACATGATTGAAGCCGCCGGCAATTAATTCGCCGTTGCGGCAGATTATCGCCCCAAACGGTCCGCCGCACGGTGTGCCGGAATATTGTAAAGAGGAGGCGGATAGTTTAATGGCCTCTTCCATAGCTTGCTGATGTGATAATGTGGTCATTTTATGCTCCTTTACTGATTATTCGATTGCAATATACGGAATTTTTCAGCAAAAGTAAATATCTGAAATTTTTTAATGCTGGACTTTTATCGTTTATGATGTTAAAATACAACTGTTAAAAATACAATATTATGAAAACTATTATAAAGAAATTTATCATCGTGGCTCTAGGAGTTGTGATGATTGGGTCTATGCAAAGTTGCGGTTTGCTCTACTACCCTTGCGGCGGTTCTTATCAGCAAACGTATCCGGATTATCCTGTTTACGGGCAAGGTGATGTTATTTACCAATATGGTAACGTCACCGAAATGGGTACGCGAAAAATCGGATCACCGACTTACCTCTGGCAATGGGCAAATTTATCCATCTACAAGAGGGGACTGGTTGTCTATGTTGAGAGCAACGGTCAGACCTTAAAGGTTTATGACTTGCGTATTCGCGGAGCCGATGCTGAAGATACCTACGATGTTGAGGGTCTAACCGGAAAAGCGCTCAGAGTCAGAATCTGGGTGAAAGGCGGTTATGATGCCTTATTTACTGTTACCGATGGGAGCAGTAAAGAGCAGTACGGATTAATGTAATCTGTAATCCCTGCAACAGACTTACAAAAAACACGGAGAAACTCAGTTTTCTTCGTGTTTTTTTAATTTATAAGGCATTTTTGTTTCACGTTATCATCAGGGCGCACAGCATAAAGCTTAGGGCTCTTTTCCGCTTGCTTGATTAAAGCCTCGGCAAAAGCTTGTTTGGCAACGTGGGTAATAAACAAAGGAGTGGCAAGTTTGAGCTTGCCTAAAGTTTCTTCTAAAGCTTCAAAAGTATCGTAAATAGTTCCGGCAAAAACCAAGCTGTTTTCAATTTGTTGCTGTTTGGTTAAATCAGGTGTGTTTTTCATAGCCTTACCTCTCTAAATGTTAATACTTTGTTAATACACTTTTAACTTATACCGGTTTTACAATCTTTTAAAGATATCAACAAAGCTATCTTGACAGGTAAAAAGACTCGGCAAAGGTTGGTATTATGTTCATAAAAATCCCTTCAGCGCCTAAACTGAAGGGAAAAATAGCAGAAATTGAATTTTTACATTAAAAGTAATTGGTTTTGGGGTTGAGGGTGATTGAGTTTAACATAAGCAGACGGGGTGATGTATTGATTGTTTGACCAACGATTAATAATAACTTCTAAAATATCATCATCAGGCACAAGTTCGGATTGTAGCGGAAATCGTTGAGATAAATCGTGGATAATATAGTTCGCAACATTTATTTTAATCATGGTGCTCTCCTAAATTATGGTGGTTGTGTTAATTTAAGCCAATATTACGACAAAACAAGCCATATAAAACCAAAGAACAGGTTAAAGGGGAAGAGAGTAAATTTTAATATTTAAAAATAAAAAAAGACCGGAAAACCAGTCTTTTCAAAATGGTAGGGGTAGTCAGACTTGAACCTGTCTCTTATACACATCTGACGCTGCC
>CALETM010000077.1 GCA_937920765.1 uncultured Alphaproteobacteria bacterium
TCATATGAAATAATGTATTATAGCTCTAAATTATCAGATGGTCACCCATACACCGAGTATTTAATACAATACGACGTAGCGCGCTCCGGCAATTCTGCCACTTCGCGTAGCATTGAAATCTGCCGCAATATGCTGACAGTCGCCAAAGAAAACGCCGGCGATTTGCCGTTTATTCAGATGCGCTCCGGCAAAGATAACACTTCCGGCGACTTTGACGAATCACGCATTTACGGCGACAAAGAGTGCCCAAAAAACAGGACCTGCCTACGCAATATGGGCGTAAAAGATATGGACGACTTTTGCTCCTCTTGCAACTCTGAAAACTGGTGCTCCATAATGTTTTACATTTATCATAAATATAATAGCTGATAACAAAAACCCCGCTGAGCAACCTCAACGGGGGTTTGATTAAATAAACTGCCGGTTAAAACGGAATATCATCGTCTAAAGCGGCTGAAGACTGAGCCGAAGCCGAGCTATCCCAACCTGCTGATGATGAACCACCGAACACTTCATTACCGCCGGCCGGAGCACCATCGCCACCACGGGCATCAAGCATTACCAACACACCGTTGAAGTTTTGCAAAACAACTTCGGTAGTGTAACGTTCTTGTCCGTTCTGATCTTCATATTTGCGGGTTTGTAACTGACCCTCGATATAAACTTTTGAGCCTTTACGCAAATATTTTTCAGCCGTATCGGCAAGTTGCGGATTAAAAATAACCACGCGATGCCATTCAGTGCGCTCCTTAAATTCGCCGGAAAGTTTATCCTTCCAACGATCCGAGGTCGCGATGCTCAAATTAACAATTTTGGTGCCGCTTTGAGTGTTGGTAACACGCGGATCAGCGCCCAAATTGCCGACTAAAATTACTTTATTTATACTTCCTGCCATTTTTATTTCCTAATTTATGGTTTATGTCTGCCTCACAGTATAAATACTTTTTTACAAATATCCAACTTAAAACCTGCTTTTTGCACACCATATTCATTTAACAAAATCAATAATATTTCGCCATAAAACTTGACAAAATTTTCACTTATGTTATTATGGCTTCATAATCTGTCTCTTATACACATCTC
>CALETM010000078.1 GCA_937920765.1 uncultured Alphaproteobacteria bacterium
AAATGAAATAGGTTAAAATTGTTTTTATGCCGTATAATTTTTTTAATTTACTTGGCGAACGATAAAATATCAGCTATATTGAAGACAATTTACAACAGAAAGGGAAATAAATGCCGAAAAAAGTGTGCTTAATTGATGGTTCCGGTTATATCTTCAGGGCGTTTTACGCTTTGCCGCCGCTTTCAACCCCAAGCGGAACGCCGGTAAATGCGGTGCTCGGGTTTATGAATATGTTTATGCGTTTAACCGCAAAAATCGGCTGTGATTATTGCTTAGTGCTGTTTGATGCCAAACGCAAAAATTTTCGGAATGAAATTTTTCCCGATTACAAAGGCACGCGCAAAGAAATTCCCGAAGAGCTGATTCCGCAGTTTCCGATTATTCATAAGGCGGTTGAGGTTTTAAACCTTAATCATTTGGAAATGGAAGGTTATGAAGCGGATGATTTGATTGCTACCTATGCCCGCAAAGCGCGTGAAGAAGGCGATGAAGTGGTGGTGGTTTCAGCCGATAAAGACCTGATGCAACTTATTCGCGACGGGGTGGAATTTTATGACAGTATGAAAGACAAGTTTTTTACCCCTGAGGACGTTAAAGAAAAATTCGGTGTTTATCCTGATAAAGTGGTTGATGTGCAGGCTTTGGCAGGCGATTCTACCGATAATGTTCCGGGGGTTGCCGGAATCGGCTTAAAAACAGCGGCAGAGTTGATAAACCAGTTCGGTTCGCTTGATGAAGTTTTGGCGCGGGCGGCGGAAATTAAACAGAACAAGCGCCGCGAAACGTTGCTTGCCAATATCGAAAATGCTGAAATTTCCCGCCGGTTGGTTAAACTTAAAGACGATGTGCCGGTTGAGCATGAATTAAGCGAATATGTTTGCAAGGCGCCGGATAAAGACAAAGTTATGGCATTTGTTGACGAATATTATTTAAACAGTCTGCGCCCGCGGGCGGAAAAATGGGTCAGCGAACAATGCGCGCGATGCGGCGAGCGGGTGGAAACGCGGTCGCAAGAGGTGGTAAAACATTATGAGTTGGTGCAAGACGAGGCGGCTTTAAAGCGTTGGGCAGATAAAATTTTACAAGTCGGAAAGTTTGCTTTAGATACTGAAACAACAGGGCTTGATCCGATTAAAGATAAAATTGTGGGATTTTCATTGGCGGTTGCCGCCGGCGATGCCTGTTATGTGCCATTAGCGCACGGAGCGGCGCAAAATGTGCCCGATTTATTCGGTGCGGCGGAGCGTTCGGATATTAAACAAATTTCAGCCACGGTTGCCGCAAAATATTTAAAGCCGCTGTTAGCCGATAAGTCGGTTTTGAAAATCGGGCACAATATCAAGTTTGATATGCACTTTTTAAGCCAAATTATCGGTGAAGAGGCGGAGTTTTTGCCGATTGAGGATACGGCAGTGCTTTCATACGTGCTTGACAGCTCTTCGCATGGGCACGGCATGGACGAGCTGGCGGAATTGATGCTTGATTATACTACCGTAAAATATGAAGAAGTTTGCGGCAGCGGCAAAAATAAAATTACCTTTGATAAAGTTCCGCTTGACAAGGCCTTAAATTATGCGGCGGAAGACGCGGATATTACTTTACGCCTGTATGAGGTGTTAAAAGCGCGCTTAATAAAAGAAAAGCAAATTAACGTGTATGAAACGTTTGACCGCCCGCTTATCGGTATATTAAAGCGTATGGAAGATAACGGCATTATGCTTGATACCGCGGCTTTAATGCGCCTGAATACTGATTTTGAGGCGCAGCTCAAAACTCTGGAACAGCAAATTTATCAGTTGGCGGGAGAAGAGTTTAATTTGGGTTCGCCTAAGCAAATCGGCGAAATTTTGTATGTGAAAATGGGGCTAAAAGGCAAAAAAAATGCTTCCGGCAGTTTTCAGACCGGCGCCGATGTTTTGGAAGAATTGGCGGAAGAACACGAACTTCCGGCTAAAATTTTGGAATGGCGCGGATTTGCCAAGCTTAAATCAACCTATACCAGCGCATTGCTTAATCAAATGGATGCAAAAAACCGCGTACATACCACTTTCAGCCAAACCGTGGTAAATACGGGACGTTTGGCGTCATCTAATCCTAATTTGCAGAATATTCCGGTCAGAACGGAAGCGGGGCGTAAAATCAGAGAATGCTTTGTGGCGCCTAAAGGCTGTAAGTTGGTTTCTGCCGATTACAGTCAGGTGGAATTGCGTTTGTTGGCGGCGGTTGCCGATGTTAAAGCCTTGAAAGAGGCATTCAGGCATGGGGTTGATGTGCACGCCTCAACCGCGTCGCGGGTTTTCGGAGTCCCGCTTGCGGAGGTTGACGCCAATATGCGCCGCCATGCCAAAGCAATTAATTTCGGCATTGTTTACGGAATTTCGCAATACGGGTTGGCGCGGCAGATTGACACTACTCCCGATGTTGCCAAAAGGTATATTGACTCATATTTTGCCACTATGCCGGAAATTAAAGAATATATGGCTAAAACCATAGATTTTGCGCACAAAAACGGCTATGTGATTACGCCGTACGGGCGTAAATGCTCCGTGCAGGGGATTAATGATAAAAATAAGCGCTTGGTTTCGTTTGCCGAAAGAGCGGCGATTAACGCGCCGATACAGGGCGGGGCGTCCGATATTATCAAATTGGCGATGCAGAAAGTGTTTAACGCGCTGCATGAGGGCGGATATAAAACCCGCATGCTGTTGCAAGTGCATGACGAACTTATTTTTGAAGTGCCCGAAAATGAGCTTGAAGACGTTAAAGCCTTAATTAAAAACGGTATGGAGAGCGTGGTAAGCTTTGATATTCCGTTTGTGGCGGAAGTCGGCGTCGGAGATAATTGGGGCGAGGCTCATTAATTAATGGTTGCTCAAAATTAAAAACCCCTGAAGCGTGGCTTCAGGGGTTTAATGTTGCTTAAATTAAAGGTTATGCGGCTTTCGGCGCAGCGTTAAGGCCTAATTCTTCAATAACCATTTTCTTTAAGGTAACGTTGTCGGTTTTGCCGGTTGCAAGCAACGGAATTTCGTCATGATACAAAATGACGCGGGGCAGGAACAATTCAGACATGCCGTTGTTTTTAATGTAATCATGCAAAACGTCGGATTTAACCTGTTTGTTGGTGGTAACCAAAACAATTTGCTCGCCTTTACTCTCATGCGGAACGGCAACGACGCCGTAGTTAAACTCTGGCCCCATCCATTCATAGGCTTTAACAACCATTTCCTGAACGGCATTGAGCGAAACCATTTCACCGCCGATTTTGGCAAAGCGTTTAATGCGGTCTTTAATGAAAACAAAGCCGATTTCATCAATTTCAACCACGTCACCGGTGTGGTACCAACCGTCTTCAAGCGGAACCAAAACCCCCGGATTTTCAGGCAAAATATAGCCAAGCATAATGTTCGGGCCTTTAACTACCAGTTCGCCGCCTTTTTCAATGCCGGGAACCGGCTCGATTTTATACTGAATGGCGGGCAAAAGCTTGCCGATAGAGCCGAATCGGTTGAAAATGCTGTTATTGGCGCAAACTACCGGCGCACATTCGGTTGAGCCGTAAGCTTCCATCATGCGGATACCCATGCGCTCCATCCACATATTGCGGGTGTCAAGCTTAATGGCTTCAGCGCCGCCGTACATAAAGCGGATATTGTGGAAGTCATACGGGTGGGCAATTTTGCCGTAGCCGCGGAAGAAAGTATCAGTACCGAACATAACGGTAGCGCCGAGTTCATAAACGAGTTCGGCCACAACACGATAATGCAACGGAGAAGGATACAGGAACAAGCGCGAACCTTCCAACAACGGGAACAACGTGCATACGGTAAGTCCGAAGCTGTGGAACATCGGCAGAGCGTTAAAGACCAAATCGGTCATGTTAATAGTTTCAAGCGCAGCCATCTGTTTAATATTGGAAATAATGTTGGCATGGCTTAAAACAACGGCTTTCGGCGCGCCCTCAGAACCTGATGTGAACAAAATAACCGCTTTTTTGTTGCCGCCGTCTTTGTGCGGAACGCGTTTGATTTTGTAACGCAGAAAAGCGCCGATTTTGTTAAATAAGGTTATCTGTTTGGCAAGAGATTCCAAATAAAAAATTTCAACGCCGTTGGCTTTTAATACCTCTATTACCGACTCCATTTTGGCGGTTTTGATAAATTTTAACGAGGTGATAACCATTTTAACGTTGGCGGTACGGCACATTGAAACCATATTTTTGGCGCCGACCGAGAAGTTAATCATTACCGGAATACGTTCATAGGCCGACAAACCAAAGAAGGTGCAAATGGCGGCAATGGTATTTGGTAACATCAAGCCGACATGCTCAAAGTGATCAGTTCTTTTTTTGAAAAAGCGCCCTAAAACGAAAGACTTAATAATAATGTCTTTGTATGAGTTAGGTTGGCGCTGAATATCTTCCAAAACTTGCGGACGCTTAAAGAAAAAGCCTTTTTTAGAGTGAACTTTACCGGTTTTCATCAGTTGCGCAAACAATGAAATGTTTGGATTGTAGTTAAAGTCAAAATGCATGCCGCGCAAAATTTGGTAAACCTCATTGCTGATATGGTCGCGTTGGCGGCGCAGTTCGTCTTTTAATTTAAATGGACGCGGTTTGCCGACGGTAATGCGCATTTTAGGCAACGGACGGTGAGGGAGCTTGCCTTTGGTTTTTGAAAAATAGCCGTATTGCGGGCCGTCAATCCATACCGGAATGAGCGGAGCCTTTGATTTATCGGCCACCAAGCCCGGCGCTTCATAAATTTTCATCAAGCCGCCGCTTTCGGTAATGCGGCCCTCGGCAAAGATAACTACCAATCTGCCGCTGTTTACTTTAGAAATTAATTCTTTAATGTCGCCCGGTTCAATCGGGTTGAACAAAACAGTGTCGGCAAAGCGCATTAAATAGCGTATCCACCGGCGGCGGTGCAAATGTCCGTTAAGGGCAAATACCGGATTGCCGGGTAAAAATGCATATAACAAAATCGGGTCAAGATATGACACGTGGTTGGAAACATATACACCCTTGTTGGGAAGGCGACTAACGTCGAATTCAATTTTACATCTTGTTTTAAAAATATAAAAGAAAGTTCGTAAACACCATTTTACAAAGTTATTCAAA
>CALETM010000079.1 GCA_937920765.1 uncultured Alphaproteobacteria bacterium
AAGCAAACGGATGAATTTTGCTAAAGTTTAATTTTAGGTAAGACATTATTAATCTATTTGCTTTATAAAAGTTTAAAGTTATTCGCATAAAATAACAAAAAAGGAACTGTATAATGCTTAAGAACATAGCGTTGTTTTTATTGAGCAGTCGTTTTAGTGTTGCTATTGCGCAAAATTTGAACGGAATGGCCGGTTTTTTCCAACGCCATTTTTCCGGAACCGATAATTTGCGGGTTGTGTCGGTTATATTGTTGCTGTTGGCATTTGTTCTTTTTTTGTTTTTGATTGTTATTTTATATATTAAATCATTGCTCTCATTTATTAAAAATGATGTTGCGGCTGACGGAGCTTCTGCCGATGGAAATTATGCTCAAGCAACCGCGCCGATGAAAAACAATGAGCGTGAGTTGGAACGAGGGCTTAATCGCGAATTGGAAAAATCTGATCAGCAACGTTTGGCATTGCAACAGCAAAAACGCAATCAAGATGAATTAGAACGTCGCCGTCGCGAAAATGCCGAAAAAGAATTGAGCGAACAGCGCAAGTTTGAAGCTGAAAAGAAAATGCAAAAAAATGCGGAATTTGCAGCCAAAAGTTATGCTTCTTCATCATCGTTCGGCACTAAACAGCAGTCTTCTTTTGCCCCGCAATCAAATTCTGCCGCTTATGCAGGCAGAGGCAACGCCTCATCTAAAGAATTTGATTGGCGTAAAGGGCGTACCGGCGAGCTTGATGAAATGGCAGCCGGCATTAAACCATTTAAATATAGTCCGGCTAAAAAGAGTTTGGCAGATTTAACCGGTTTGCTGATTAATATGATGGGCCGTGATATTGATGAAGGCAAAATTGCCCAGATTCTTAAAGCAAAATGCGGTGATTTAGCAACTGAAGAAGATGTTATTCAGCTGGTTGATGCGGTTAAAAACTTTATTCATTTGGCTATTAACGGCAAATTTGACTCTTTGCCGGAAGCAGCCGAATTGCCGGCTCCTGATGAGGCTTTATATGCATTGAGCAAGGGCGATCCGTCGCAATGTTTGGATTTAATGCAGGCTTTGATGGATAGCACCAGCGAGCGGTGTTGCCAATTTAAGGGTAATCAGTCTAAGCGGGATTTGGCCTTTTTAGAAGCTTCAAATTATACCTGTACGTTTGGCACATTGGCAAGTATTCAGGATATTAAACTCAGTACCGGCGCTTTTGAGCTGGCGGTAGAGCTTTCGCCTAAAAATGTAAACGCATGGGGCCGCGCTGCCGATATGTATGTTAAGGCTAATTCTGAAAGTAAAGCGATTTGGGCGTATCAACAAGTTTTAAATATGGCTGATGAAGAAATGTATTCGCATCAGGTTGCCAATGCCAACAAACATCTTTCGCAATTTTATTATGATCAGGGTGACAGTCGCAAGGCTGCCAATTTGTATAACAGCAGCAACGATTATTACGCTCAGGTCGGTATTAATGAAGATTTAACCTCGCGAGAACAAGACATTATTGATATAATTGAATCTAATCAGGAGCAAGACATGCCTGAAACTATCAATAAATTGCTTTCGGTTATGGTGAGCCGACGCAGTATGCAAGGTATGTAGAATATTTTCCGTATCTTATATTTAACACTCGTTGACAGATGGCCTGAAATTAATTAGCATATGCTTTGTAATTGTTGCTGGAATCTATTGATATACGTAAGAATTTAAGGCGTTTAAAATCAGTGGTCTGACGATAATTCGTAATATCAAAAGGAAAAAATTTATGAAAAAAATAATTGCGCTGATTATGTTTTTGAGTATGGTTAATATAGGAACTTGTTTTGCATGCCCTTCGCCTCCGTGTGATGGTCCGTCATCGGGTGGTTCTTCAGGAGGCAACTCATCGTCTGAAAATAACACTGATACCACTGTCGTAAGAACTAAATATTCGGTTAGTGCGGCGGAAGCTGCTGCTACTGACGGCGATACCAACTCCGTGTCGTGGACTTTTGAATAATTTACCTTGGACAATCCCCGTTTGTGTGTTATACAACGGGGATTGTTTTATAAACAAATGAGGTAATCTGATGTGGGTGGTTTTAGCGTTGCTGTCGGCAGTGCTTTCGGCAATTTATTATCTTTCGGCGCAAAATATTAAGCTTGACGTCAATACTTTTATGGTTTACCGCGGCTTGATTGTGGCATTGTTGCTGTTGCCGCTTTTAGCGTTTAATCCGGTTATTTTTTCAAACGCATTTTATATTATGGCAATTTGTCAGGGGCTGATTGCCGCTGTGGTTGATTATGCCGTGTTCGGTATTAATAAAAAATACGGCTCGGAAACGGTCAGCTCCATTACGCCGCTGTCAGTAATCATTGTTTTTGTTTTGTGGTGTTTTATCGATGTCGGTTTGCTTAAACGGTATTGGCAAAATCCGTGGCAGAGCGGAGCGATTTTTATGGCATGTGCAGGTGCAGTGTTGGCGCTTAATCGTTATCATCAGGTTGCGTTTACACGACAGGCGCTTTATAAACTTTTACCTTTGTTATTGCTGACATCGGCGTTTACCGTACTTAGCAAAATGGTTATGAATCAAACGACAAGTATGCCGTTTTGGGGCGCATTGTGGCAAAGCTTTATCATTGCGGCAGTAGTTGCGACGGTGCACATGGTTATATATTGCAAAAAGAAGCTTCCGCTTAAAAATTTAGTATTGGCGCAGAATTTGCTTAAAGGATTGGTTTTTGTGTATATGATTGGCTTTTTTAGCATGAAATCATTAGCGCTTTATTATGCGCAAAATCCGGCTTATGTGGCGGTGCTTGCTTATACCTCTATGTTTTGGGTTATGTTACTCAGTCGCGGGGTTAAGGCATTTAAATTTAACAACAGCGATGAGCAAGCCGCGGCAGGCTGGAAAATTTTGTTTTTAGTTTCAGTTTTGGCGCTGATATTGGCAACCAAATAGCTTAATCAGCGTATTTTCCACTTAATTTGAAAGGTGGCGTTTTGCGTGCCAATTTGTTTGTTGCATATGGTGTAAATGTCATCAAGCGTTACGTCTTTTAAGCACCTTCTTCCGGCTAAACATTCGGCATTGCCGTAAAGCCGCCCGACACTGCTGCCGCTGTCTTTGCTGACGGTAGTAAATTCTTGAATACTGTCGGCATTTTCTTTGGCGGTTAAAATTACATTTTGGCAAATGGCTAAGTTATCGGCTGATTTTGTTTTTAGTACCGGAGCAATGCCTTCTAAGAATATATGAGTGTCGGTTGAGTTAATAAATGAAACCCACTGCACACCGAACACATCTTTTAGGAAGCCGGTATTTTGTATCATTTCAACCGGAATTTCTCCCATTTTAATAAAATATTGCGTTAAGTCGGGAGTGCTGCCGCCGCTGGCATGAATGTTATCAAAGCTATGCACATTGCGTGCCACAACGTTAATCACAGTGTTTAATTGCTCCGCTTGTTTATTAAGTTTATATTTCATCATTGCCTTAGAGTAACCGGCAATAGCTCCGACCGATAACACTCCTATGATAGCCAGAACGCCGAGCATTTCGACCATTGATCTTCCTGATTGTGTATTCATGAGCTAAAATCCTCTCAAAATAGTTAGTTTGAGAAGATTTTAGCTCGCGTTTTTTTTTGCAATATTTACGAGTCTGGGTTGTGTATAAGTTGTATTTTTCACCACCCCGTCGGCGTTCCGCCGCCACCCCTCCTCAGGATGGGAATT
>CALETM010000080.1 GCA_937920765.1 uncultured Alphaproteobacteria bacterium
TTTATACTTCATCATCGCCTTGGAATAACCGGCAATCGCCCCGACCGATAAGACGCCGATGATAGCGAGCACGCCTAGCATTTCAACCATTGATCTTCCGGATTGTGTATTCATGATAAAATCTCCTCAAAAAGTTAATTCTGAAAAGATTTTAGCTCGCGTTTTTTTTTTGCAATATTTGCGAGTCTATGCTGTGCATAAGTTGTACTGTTAATTAAAGTTTTAATCACTACTGTTATTGTATCCTTTTATAAAGGAGTGAGATATGAAAATATTTTATATAAGTTTAGCGCTGTTGGGCGTAATAGCCATTGGCGTTTTAGCAGCATGGAATTGGGCGCCGCAGCCGGTTTCAACATTACCGAAAATTGATAAAATTGTGGTTCGCAAAGCAGCTCGAAAATTGGAGCTGTATCATAATGGTAAAATTGTAAAAACTTATACCATTGCTTTGGGCAGAAATCCGGTTGGGCACAAGCAGCAGGAAGGGGATTCTAAAACTCCGGAAGGAAAATATTTTATTGAATATCACAATCCTAAAAGCTCTTATCATTTGTCGCTTAAAATTTCATACCCTAATGAGCAAGATAAGCTTAATGCCCAAAAAATGGGAGTTTCTGCCGGCGGAAATATTATGATTCACGGGCTGCCCAACCGCGCGCCGTTTTTGGGCAGGTTTCACAACTTAACTGACTGGACGCAAGGGTGCATTGCCGTTAATAATTATGAAATTGAAGAAATATATGCCGCGGTAAAAGACGGCACCCCGATTGAGATTTTGCCTTAAATACGGTCGGTATAAATTATTTCCGCAAAATTTGCGGCGGCGGTTGTTTTTTTTCGATTATGTTTTTGGTATAAAATAACCCCTCTGCTTAAATAAAACAGAGGGGCGTGCTTATTTGAGGCTTTCAATATAAGCTTTTACTATCGGCACATCAGCCGGTGAAAATTTATAATTAAGCATTTCAGCCGGATTGACCCATTTATATTGCTCGTGCTCGCACAATTTGGGGATTTCAGGCGATTCGCATTCGGCAAAAAAGGCGTTAATTTGAAAAGCGCCGAACTCATAATCATAAACTGAACTCATAAACAATTTACCGACTTTAATTTTTAAGTCCATTTCTTCAATCAGCTCGCGCGCCAAACATTGCTCAAGCGTTTCGCCGGCTTCAAGCTTTCCACCCGGAAGTTCCCAAAAAAATTCCAAATCTTTACCGCGGCGACGCTGCGCAATCAGCACTTTACTATTGCAACAAATAATACCGGCGGCAATTTGTTTTATCGGATGTTTAATCATCAACATAATTCCGCAAGTTATTTTTTATTGGGTTTAACATAAGCTACGGCAGAATGTTCTTCACAATAGGTTTGTCCTCCGCGCACTTTTTTGCCGCAAAAACAAAAGTTGTCATCGCGCGGATCGCCTATCGGCCAACGACAGGTGTGGTTATCAAGCTCAGTAAGCTTGAGGCATGCGCTGCTGCCGATTTTCTTTTCAACATTTAAGGGTTTTACCTCTG
>CALETM010000081.1 GCA_937920765.1 uncultured Alphaproteobacteria bacterium
GAGACAGGCCTTCATTGGTTTGATAGACTATTGTGGCTTTATCTTCTTTATCCGAAAATTTTATTTCAGGTTTCTTCATACTCATAGCCGTTCTCCTAATATTATATACTTATTATCCATAAATTTATTCTTTTTGTCAAGCAGCGTTTTGTCAAAAAAATATAATTATAAATCTAAGCAACAAAAAATCGGATAAATTTTATTTCCAAAGCATGTTTATAGCGAAGCGTTCATCTGTGCCAATATTTTGTCCGGACAAGCTGGTGCAAAATTTACTACTTGCGGTAACGGTTAAATCTTTTAAGCAGACACGCTCATCGGTACAATATTTATCACCGTAGTAAACGGCAAATATATTTGATGTATTTAGTCCGTGGGCTGAAATCAGTTCAATATACCATATCGAATCACGACTTTCTCTTACCGTATTTAAAACATTTTGGCAAATTTGCACATCGCGCGAAGATTTGCCGTTATCAAAAAAAATAAGTACGCGAGAATAATACTTGCTTGGTAACCAACCGGGTTTGTTATAATGCCCTGAATCCAGCTTTATTTGTGAGTTAAAAACATCATAAATATAGTCATTCTGATTGTTTTTCAGCATCTCTTTAGGAATATAATTAAGCTTATTAAGCGCCGGAATTATTGATATGCGAGAAGAACTGCCAACCGGCACAGGGTTAGATTTAATTTGCAAACCGTAAGTTGCCACGGCATTAATAACAGTACTTAATTGTTCCGCCTGTTTATTGAGTTTATATTTGGTCATAGCCTTAGAGTAACCAGCAATGGCGCCGACACTTAAGACCCCGATGATTGCCAACACGCCGAGCATTTCGACCATGCTGCGGCCGCGGCAGGGTGCGGCGTCTGCCGTTAAAGTGCCATTGTCGTGCTTAGGTACCGCACACGCCCCTATAGCGTCATATTCAGTCGTGGGCGATGCGTCCTCCACTATGTTGTCATATTCGGACTGTTGGTTTACATCGGAATCTGATAAGTTAGTATTTTGTGCGGTCATAAAAAAAATCTCCTCAAAAGTTAATTCTGAAAAGATTTTAGCTCGCGTTTTTTTTTTGCAATATTTACGAGTCCGGGGTGTGTATAAGTTGTATAAAACAACCCCGTCTTCGGTAGCCCGTCACGGAGTGTAAAGATATTCTGATACAAAAAAAAGCATCGTAAAAACGATGCCATATGAAAGGAG
>CALETM010000082.1 GCA_937920765.1 uncultured Alphaproteobacteria bacterium
TTTTAGACAAATATGTTATATGTCTATTATAACCTAATCAAAACAAGGAGCAAGATTATGAAATATGTACAAAACAAAGACGGAACTTTAAGCACGGAAGCCGATTACAAAAAGAACCTCAACTGGGAAGGCGGCAATCCTAAAGATCCTGAAATTAAAACAAATGCATATAACCAACTCGGCGTATCTGAAAAATCAAGAGTAAATAAATTTCTTAAAGCCCACCCTGAACTAACCACTTCTGCGCAAAGAGCCGAATATTTCAAAAACCTTGCTGCAAAAGAGCTTATTGAAGTTCGCAACGAAAATAATGCCCGCGTAGCCGCCGGTAAAACACCGCTGGTCAGCAAAGATTATGAACTTTCAATGCCCAAAGAAGGCGTTATTATGAGCGCATGGCGTGCCAAACAAGAATCTGAAATGAAAAAAGAAGCTCTTAAAAGCCGCATTTCAATGTATAATGACGCATTAGGCAATGGAGCTCGCGAATTTTAGCATATAGCAAAATCATTAAAAGCCTGCTGTTCCGCAGGCTTTTTTTGTTGCCTTTTATTGGTATTTTGATTATATTACCGGCTGTTCTGAGGAGATTAATAAAATGGCAGATAAATTTATTGAAATTAAGGGCGCCCGCGAGCATAACCTGAAAAATATTGATATAAATATTCCCAAAGACAAACTCACGGTTATTACCGGACTGTCAGGTTCCGGCAAATCTTCGCTTGCCTTCGATACCATTTATGCCGAAGGTCAGCGCCGCTATGTTGAAAGCCTTTCTTCATATGCCCGTCAGTTCTTGGACTTAATGAAAAAGCCTGATGTCGATTCTATTGAAGGCTTATCGCCTGCCATATCCATTGAGCAAAAAACCACCTCGCACAATCCGCGTTCAACCGTCGGCACCGTTACCGAAATTTATGACTATATGCGCTTGCTGTGGGCGCGCGCCGGCACTCCTTATTCGCCGGCAACCGGCTTGCCGATTGAATCGCAAACCGTATCGCAGATGGTTGATAAAATAACCGCCTATCCTGAAGGAACTAAAATAATTTTATCCGCCCCGATTGCCCGCGGCAAAAAAGGCGAGTTCAAAAAAGAATTTGAAAGCCTGCAAAAGCAAGGCTATCAACGCGTAAATATTGACGGGACCCTGTATAACATTGAGGAAGTTCCGCTCTTAAACAAAAATCAAAAGCATGATATTGAAGTTGTGGTTGACCGCTTGGTAGTAAAATCAGGCATACAAGAGCGTTTAAGCCAGTCTATTGAAACCGCGCTTAAATTAAGCGACGGCCTTTTGTTTGTAAACTTCACCGACGGCAGCGAGCGCAAAATATTTTCATCTAAATTTGCCTGCCCCGTATCCGGCTTTACTATTGAGGAAATTGAGCCGCGCTTGTTTTCATTTAACAATCCGTACGGCGCCTGCCCGCATTGCGACGGCATCGGCGCCAAGCTTTACATGGACCCGCGGTTAATTGTTCCCAATGAAAATTTAAGCATTGAAAAAGGAGCGATTGCCCCATGGTACGGATTCAGAACTTCATTTTACAGCCAAACCATTAACTCGTTGTGCGACTTTTTACGCATTTCGCCCAAAACTCCGTGGAAAGATTTACCTGAAAAAGCCAAACAAATAATTTTATACGGCTCCGGCAACGTCAGCGTTCCGATGTATTATTCGCGTTTTGTGACCGAAAAACCGTTTGAGGGCGTTATCCCCAATATGGAACGCCGTTTTCTTGAAACCGATTCCATGGCGTCGCGCGAAGAGCTTTCGCATTATCAATCGGCCGCCCCGTGCGAGGCCTGCGGCGGCAAACGCTTAAAACCTGAAGCTTTAGCGGTTAAAATTTGCGGTTATGACATTATGCAGGCTTCCGATATGTCAATTAAAAACGCTCTGCAATGGTTTGGTAAAGTTGAAGAGCAACTCTCGCCGCAAAAACGTGAAATTGCGCACAAAATTTTAAAAGAAATTATCACCCGCCTGCAATTTTTGAACAATGTCGGACTTGAGTATTTAACTTTATCGCGGCAATCAGGCAGCCTGTCAGGCGGTGAATCTCAGCGTATCCGCCTTGCCTCGCAAATCGGCTCCGGCTTAACCGGAGTTATGTATGTGCTTGACGAACCGTCAATCGGGTTGCATCAACGCGATAACGACCGCTTGCTTGAAACCTTAACCCGCCTGCGCGACATCGGCAACACCGTTATTGTGGTTGAGCATGATGAAGACGCCATTCGGGCGGCTGACTTTTTGGTTGATATGGGACCGCGCGCCGGTGATGAAGGCGGCAAAGTTACCGCTTCCGGCACGGTTGCCGAAGTTCTTAAAAGTAAAAACAGCCTTACCGCGCAATATTTGAACGGCGAAAAATTTATTGCCGTTCCCGCCAAACGCCGCAAAGGCAATGGTAAGTTTCTTGAAATCAGCGGCGTGCACACCAACAACTTAAAAAATATTGACTTAAAGCTTCCGCTCGGAACTTTAACCTGTGTCACCGGCGTGTCCGGCAGCGGCAAGTCATCGCTTATACTTGAAACATTATATAAAGCCCTAAACAAAGAAATTAACGGCTCACGCGAACCGGCCGGATTTTATAATCAGCTCAAAGGCGCTGAAAATATTGATAAAATTATTGATATTGACCAATCGCCTATCGGGCGCACTCCGCGCTCCAATCCGGCAACTTACACCGGCTTGTTTACCTATATCCGCGATTGGTTTGCCGGTCTGCCGGAAGCCAAAGCCCGCGGTTATTCCGCCGGCCGATTTTCGTTTAACGTGGCGGGCGGACGCTGTGAAGCCTGTAAAGGCGACGGCGTAACCAAAATTGAAATGCACTTTTTGCCTGATGTTTATGTTGAGTGCGAAGTTTGCAAAGGCAAGCGCTTTAACCGTGAAACCTTGGAAGTTAAATATAAAGACAAATCTATTGCCGATGTTTTAGATATGACTATTGATGAGGCGTATAAGTTTTTTGACGCTATTCCGGCTATTAAAAACCGGCTTGACCTGTTGCGGCAGGTCGGCTTAGGCTATGTAAAACTCGGACAGCCCGCCACTACTCTTTCGGGCGGCGAAGCGCAGCGTATTAAGCTTTCCAAAGAGCTTTCCAAAAAAGCAACCGGAAAAACGCTGTACATTTTAGACGAGCCGACTACCGGATTGCATTTTGATGACATTAACAAGCTTTTGAAAGTGCTGCATCAATTGGTTGAAAACGGTAACAGCATGATTGTGATTGAACATAACTTAGACGTGATTAAAACCGCCGATTATATTGTCGATATCGGCCCCGAAGGCGGCGACGGCGGCGGTAAGATTATTGCTCAAGGCACTCCGGAACAAGTTGCCAAAGCAAATGTCGGCTATACGGCTAAATATCTGAAAGACAAACTATGATAAAGCACTTATATATATTCAGGCACGGTGAAACCGACTATAATGCCGCCGGAAAATTTCAGGGGCAAACCTTAAATGTCGGCTTAAATGCCAACGGACGCCGGCAGGCGGAAACATTGGCGACTGATTTACAAGATAAAGGCTTGGAATATATAATTTCAAGTCCGTTAAAGCGCGCCGCCGAAACTGCACAAATTGTGGCGGAAAAACTGCATCTTCCGGTTAAAGAAGATAATCATTTTATTGAGGGAAATTTCGGCGAAGTTGAAGGCAAAACCAAAACTGAACTTTCCATAGAACAATGGCAAACTATTGATGACTGGATTAAACTTGATAAGCAATTTTTAGACGTGCATTTTAAGGGGGGCGAAAGCAAACGCCAAATTATGAACCGCGCCGTTGCCGGACTGCAAGCCGCGGTAAAATTGCCGTATAATCAAATCGGCATTTCAACCCATAGCGCTGTTTTACGTATGGTATTGCTCTATTTAGGCAAAAAGCAAAATCATATTGATAACGCAAAAGCTTTTCATATTATTTATAAAGACGGCAAATTTAAGTTAGCCGACCATGAAAAAATTTTGCTGCTCTCATGTTGCGCGCCATGTTCTTGCGCCGTAATTAAAACCATGGCGGAACAAGGAGCCGATTTTGCAGTTGCCTTTTACAACCCTAACATTCGCCCCTACTCTGAATATGAAAAACGCCGCGATGAAAACCTGCGGGTTTGCCAAATTTACAACGTGCCGTTTATTGAGCTTGAATACGATAATGACCGCTGGTGCCAAGAGATTAAAGGACTTGAAAACGAGCCGGAACGCGGCAAGCGCTGCAGTTTGTGCTTTAAAATGCGTATTGCCCGCACTATGGAATACGCGCGCCAAAACGGATTTACCGCCGTGGCTTCAGTGCTTGGCGTTTCACGTTATAAAAATCTCAATCAGGTAAATGCGGCGGCTGATTTAGCGGTGCGCGAAGCCCACTGCCCTTATGTTGAAATTGAAGGACGAAAAAACGGTATGCAGGAATTGCGCGCCGAATTAATAAAAGAGCTGAATTTGTATAATCAGGATTATTGCGGCTGCACCCCGCGGAAATAAAATACAACTTATGCACAGCACGGACTCGTAAATATTGCAAAAAAAAAACGCGGAGTAAAATCTTCTCAAATGCAACAATTTGAGGAGATTTTAGCTCATGAATACACAATCAGGAAGAAGTATGGTGGAAATGCTCGGCGTTCTGGCTATCATCGGGGTCTTATCCGTTGGGGCGATTGCAGGGTATTCTAAAGCAATGTTTAAATACAAGCTTAACAAACATGCGGAACAAATGAACACTGTTATCAATGCCGTGGCGCGCAATGTGCATAATTTTGATAATATTAAACAAGGTGGAACTTCTTTAACCTCATATTTTATTAAAATGGGGGAAATCCCGACAGAAATGATTAAGCAAAACCAAACTAATTTAATTTACGATATCTTCGGGCAAGGTTGGAATATCTTTATTACCGGTGACGGAAGTCAAATTTTATTATCAACCTATTCAACCGACGGCTCCTCATCTTTAACCGCTAAATCGGCGAACAATTTGGATATCTGCAAAAATATTATTACCGCCGCTAAAGAAAATTCTGACAGCATTAATTATATGTTAAGCATAAACAATCACAGCTCTGCAAATCAAATTTCATCATCTTTAAATGGCGAAACTTGCAGCTCAGGGAATAAATGTCTGAAAAATCTAAAACTTGATGATATTTATGATTTTTGCACCAAACATTATGGTGTAAATTCTCCGACCGGTACTGAAATGATGATAAGTTGGAAACGATAAAATCCGTATACGTTAAAATAATCCTGCGGATAGCGCGGCTATTACGCTGCAACTTTTTGACGCCGTGTACAAATAGTTACATCAAACGCCAAAAAAATCCTGCGGATAGCGCGGCTAATGCGCCGCAAGTTTTTTCTGCGGTGTACAAATTGGCACATTTCCGAGGTCTGCGAAGAATGAGGCTATTACGCCACAACTTTTTGACGCCGTGTACAAATAGTTACACAAGGATAAAAGTTGCAAGTAAGAGCCCATTATGCGCGGACCTGTATTGGTTTAAAAAATTCAACCATATAACTTGCCGCGTCAAATATGTGCCCAAGATAAAGCTTGTTGTCATCATCGGCAATTTGCGCGGGGGTCGGGGCGTCAATTAAGCTGGTGCCGTCCTTAAACTTCAGGTTCTTCATATTGTAAATAAGCCACTTGCATTGCGGGTGCACCAACACATTGCGCGAGCCGTCGTCGGTCAAAACCTGCTTGTTAAACGCGTTCACCCGCGCCAAAATCGGCGGATTAAACGAGCGTAAATTAAGCCGATAATGATAGCCAGCTTTGGCAAGCGTGTTGACAATAATCGCATAGTCGGAATATCGGCTCTGCGTTTTGCGATACTTGCCGGAAGCGTCGCCGCAAATCTGCACCACGCCCTTAAAGGTTTCGGGCGGATAACGCCGGATAAACTCGTCAACCACGTCTTGCGTAATCACGTTGTTTAACACCAGCTCGTCAAAAATAAAAAACTTGGTGCCGTCATAATGCGCCAGTGTAGACATCGCCGGATTAACGTTAAAATCCAAGCTCCAGTATATGTCCAAATCGGGACAGTAACGAATACGCTCGTCAATGTTGGCGGGCGACCAGTATTTAACCACGCGGGCAACGTTGGCGCCTTTGGGCTTGTTTAAGTAGTCGCGCTCATATTCGTCGGGCTTGTTCTTTTTAACAAGTTCGGCATAGTTTAAGAACTTGTCTGAAAGCACGCCCAAATGCTGCACTTCCGGATAGTTCACCTCCACAAAATAAGTTTTTTCCGGCGCCGTCATATTGTCATAATCCAAAAACAGCGCGCCCTCTAACGGCAAATCATCGGATATGCGGTTGTAAACGGCAATCAGCACCGCGCCCTCTTTACGAATCGTTTTCAACAAAACGTCCCAAACCGGAGCCGTCACCGCCTGTGCCTCGTCCACCAACCAAATATCCACCTGCGCCAAGCCTTTAATCGCCTCGCGGGCGTTGGCGTTGCTGTCGCGCAAGCCCAAAAAGGTGATGGAAGAACCGGTGCGCTCGTATTTTATCGCTTCAGAGTTATACTTAAAGCCGCGATTCTTAAACTCGCCGTCAATCAAAGCCTGAAACTCGCTGATAAGGCTGTCTTTCTGGCTCGTTTTAGTCTCCCTAAAGCACACCACGCGCTTTTGGCTCTTCATCATCGCCACCAACACCGCGCGGCAGGCATGGCCGGTTTTAAGACTTCCTCGGCCGCCGGTCAAAACAAACGTGTCATACTTGCCCGCATCAAGCTTTAATAACGGCTCATATTTTTTATAAAACTGCATAGTTTCACCTTTTACATTAAAGTACGCAGAGTATTATCGCTTTGCCGAACATGCCGCAAAATTTTTAATAGCGCTTTTTTATAACGCGAATACAAGCTGTTACGAGTCAAGCCAAAACTATGAGCCAAAGTTTTCCAACGCCAACCGGAGTTTTTATAAAAAACCAAATTGCGCGTATTGTAGTCTAGCACCTTAAACCAGTTTTCAAAAACCATATCCATATCGTCAATTTCTTCTTTATAAGGAGTAATTCGCTTAGAATCGGGAAGCAGAATTTCAGACTTTAAATCCGGCTTAAACTCAGGCCATGCGGAAGAAACCTTTTTAGGTCCTTCTTTCGGCAAGCTTTTTAAGACCGAAACCGCCTTACGAATTTCAGCCTCAACATCTTGTATTGTTTTCACTTCTTCCATTTTTAACCACGTATTATTGTTAATTATATTTATAATATAATAAATATTAATGATAAAAGTCAATAT
>CALETM010000083.1 GCA_937920765.1 uncultured Alphaproteobacteria bacterium
TACGCGACAAGGCGTGATTGTTGAGCTTGATTTTAATCTGGGCTTAACGCGATTGCTTGGTTTTAAGAAAATGCTTGCCGCATGCGAGCAAGGAAATTACGAGCAAGCCGCTCGTGAGATGTTGGACAGTCTGTGGGCGAGACAGGTTGGACAACGTGCTGTAACTCTCGCCGAACTTATGAAAGGAACTAATAATGCTTAATTGGATTATGGAACATTGGGACGATATTTTGGCTATTTATGGCGGAGTTGTCGCAATTTGCACGGTGATTGTCAAATTGACACCGAGCACCAAAGATGATGCGATTTTAGGCAAAATCATTTTGTTTTTAGATACCTTCAGCACCGCGTTCAGAAAAGCTGATGAAGAAAAGCTTAAGCAACATGACAAAGCTTAAATCTTTTATTATATGGTTGGCGGGGGCTGTGTTCGCCCTCGCCGTTTCATATCGTGCCGGAAAAAAGGACGGGAAAAATGAAGAGATGCAAAAGCAAAAGGACAAGACGCTTCGGTCGGCGGCTATGGCTAAGCGGATTGATAATCTTTCTGATGCTGATATTGACCGGCTGCCGTCAAAATATGACTGACAGTTTTTGCTTGATTTATGCACCGGTACACAATGCCGGACAAATCAAACCTGATACTCAGCGAATCGCCGTTAAAAGAAACAATCTTAAGTATGAAGAGCTTTGCGAATAATTGTACTCAAAATATCAAAGGGCGGGGCTTGATAACCCCGCCTCACCATATTATTTCAAAATAACAATGATGATTCTAAGCACCAAGATTATGATGCTTAAAACTTTGATTATGTCAATCATCTTGTCCTTTCAGCCGGATTCCGGCGGTTGGGAAAGAAGTTGACCCTATTCGCACAAAAAAAGATTAAAAGTCATTGACTTTTTTATAATTTTATGCGATACTTCCAATATCTGGAGAGGAAGTTAGATGTCAACTTCTTTCAGTATTGAAAAAAGCCAAGAGGGTGCAACCTCAAGGCTTTTTCTTTTTATCCGTTTATACTCTTAATGTCAATCAAATTATACCTATACAGCCAATTTTTGACGGACATAAGAAAGTTGTTCTTTGACTGCTAAAACCTCAGTACGATGTTCGCGTAATTTACATAACGTTTGCAGTTCGTAGATTGTCCAGTCAGGGCAGCCAGACTGGACAGAGGTTAGATTTTGAGGTCTAATCTCTTGTTTTTTAATGATATTTTGCGGTTCGCAGAGGGCAAATAATCTGCCGGTAATAATCCGTAAATATTCCGCGATACAAAAACGGTAATTCGCCGTATTTGAAAGGCTTTGAGCCTTGCGCCAAGAAAACGAATGAAGATTTGCTTAAATGCTACTTAAAGACGAAAAAGCACTTGACAGAGCTAACAACGATAAGCTAAAAATACGTCAATGGAGCGAGAGCTAATTCAGACTCTTTTGCAAAACTGTGAAAAAGTCTGAAAGAGTAGCACTAGGAAAATCGCGGTTTTACGCGGTTTTAGATAGACTTAAAATCTGTTGGAGGCAACTCCGTGCCGGTTCGATTCCGGCCTAGCGCACCAATAAAAAAGCCACCCTTGCGGTGGCTTTTTTATTGGTATGATAAACAGGCTATCGAAGCGGCACGGGTGCCGGTTTGACTACAAGCGAAAGCGATACGAGGTATCGCGGTAAACCGTCAGGTTTATGAGCGCAGTGCAGCGAAGCTAAGCCGGCCTAGCGCACCAATAAAAAAGGCTGTCTTTATGACGGCCTTTTTTATTGGCATGCGCTTTCGGAAGAGAACCGGCACAAGCCGGTTACAATAAATTTTTTATAAAGCGCTGCAATGTGCTGCGCTGAACATTTAATTTTTGCGCGATTTCTGTTTTTGAACAGCCTTTAGATAATAGTTGCTGAATTTTACTTACGCTTTTGGAAAGCTTGAGCTTTTTTGATTCGGCAGAAAACGGGCGCCCAAGTTTTTTGCCGGAAGCTTTTAAGTTGGCAAGCGATGTTTTGGTGCGCTGTGATATCAAATTTCGCTCAATTTCGGCAGCTAATCCAAAAGCAAAAGCCAACACTTTAGACTGAATATCATTGCCCAAACGGTAATTTTCTTTTAAGGTCCAAACCTTGCAGTTTTTGCTTAAACATGTTTCTAAAATACGCATAACTTCAAGCAAAGAGCGCCCTAAACGAGATATTTCACAGGCAATTAAAACATCGCCTTCTTGTAAAGAGTCTAATAAACTGCCTAATTTGCGGTTTTTAAGAGCTTTGCGGGAAGAAACTTTTTCTTCAACCCATTGATTGATTTTTATTTTGTTCTTTTTTGCAAATTGTTCAATTTCATAATGTTGGTGTTCAAGGGTTTGCTTTTGCGAACTTACGCGAATATAGCCGATAATCGACATATTTTTCTCCTGTTAGAATATTAAAAAGCGGTCAATTTAAACGTACGTTTAAATCAACCAGTTTTTGCATTTAGATAAAAATTAAAAAACAATGCAAATACAAATGGTTAATCAAGCTGGTTTTGTTGATTCACAGAGTGGCCAAAAACGTACGTTTGTGTATAATAAAATAAAGGAAAAAAATATGAATGATAAAGTGTTACAA
>CALETM010000084.1 GCA_937920765.1 uncultured Alphaproteobacteria bacterium
AAGCGGTGTGCCGATTTCATCATGACGACGGTACGCTTTGCCGATGTTGCCGGTATTTTCCAAAGCCACGCGGCCGATGCCCAATTTTAACAGGCTGTTTTTAATCTCATGGCATTTGTTCATAATTTCGTCGTTATTTTTCTTCAACGGAATAACCGCAACTTTAATCGGCGCCAAATGTTTTTTAAGCTTTAACACAATACGACTGTTGCCATCACCCAAATCTTCTTCGGTATAAGCTTCGGTCATAACCGCAAGCACGCCGCGATCAACCCCCATTGAAGGTTCAATAACAAACGGAATAACCCACTTATTATGCTCTTCATCGCGAACGCAAAGTTTGGTGGTTGAATCCGGATTTTTATGGCAATGCGCCTCCAACTCAAATTCATCTTGCCCTTTGGTATGGTTGCCCAAATCATAATCGCGGCGGTTAGCCACGCCTTCAAGCTCTTCCATACCATGCGGAAACTGATATTCAATATCATAGCAAGCCTTGGCATAATGCGCCAAATCTTCTTTCGGAGTGGTGTAAATGTTCATATGTTCACGTTTTAAGCCTTGTTCCTCCCACCATTTAATACGAGTTTCTTTCCAAAATTCGTGCCATTTTTCATCTTCGCCGGGGGCAACAAAATATTCAAGCTCTGCTTGTTCAAACTCACGCACGCGGAAAATAAAGTTGCGCGGAGTAATTTCGTTGCGGAATGATTTTCCGATTTGCGCAATACCGAACGGAAGTTTACGCGAAGTTGCGTCCAACACGTTTTTAAACTGTGTAAAAATAGCCTGCGCTGTTTCCGGACGCAGATATGCCAAATTTTCATCGCTTTCAACCGGTCCGACCTGAGTTTTAAACATTAAGTTAAACGGGCGCGGCTCGGTTAATTCGGTTGAACCGCAATTCGGGCACTTGTTATCTTTAAGATGATCGGCTCTAAAACGGCCTTTACATTTTTTGCAATCAACCATCGGATCTGAAAAAGTATCTTCATGACCTGAATATTTAAGCACTTTTCGATTCGTTAAAATTGCGGCATCTAACCCTTCAACGTCGTCACGCTCATAAACCATTGCTCGCCACCATGCGGCTTTCAAGTTATTTTTAAGCTCAACTCCGAGCGGTCCGTAATCATAAACGCCTTGCATACCGCCATAAATATCGGCGTTTTGAAAAATAAATCCGCGTCTTTTACACAAAGAAACCAATTGATCCATTGTTGTTGCAACCATTTTATCCAAATCCTTTTTAAAATTTGTTGAATCTTAACTTATTTGTTTTATAGTATACAATTCCAAAATGCAAGAGGAGATAATAAAAAATGAAAAAAACTAAAGTGGCGTTTGTATATGACTTTGATGAAACTTTAAGCACCACTTATATGCAAGACTATGTGCTCATACCGGAACTCGGCATGAAACCCGAAACTTTTTGGAAAAAAGCCAATCAGTGGTCAGTGGATAACTGCGCCGATCAGGTCACCGGAAGTATGTACTATTTTACTAAAATTGCTCGTGAAAAGCAAATCAAGCTCACTCGTGAAAATTTGTTCTGTTGCGGCGCGTTAATTGAATATTTTGAAGGCGTTGAAAGTTGGTTTGACCGCATTAACGCTTACGGCAAACATCTTGATTTAGACGTTGAACATTACATTATCTCATCCGGCTATGAAGAAATTATTGAAGGCTGCCGCATTCGTAAATATTTTAAAGACGTTTTCGGCTGTTCTTTTGCTTTTGATGAAGAAGGCTATCCGGTTTGGCCGGCGCGCGTAATCAACTATTCTACCAAAGTTCAGTTTTTATCCAAAATCAACAAAGGTCTTAAAAAAACCGATGACAAATTGGTAAATGAGTTTACGCCCGATAATCAGCGCCGCATTCCGTTCCGTCGAATTATTTATTTTGGCGACGGCTTAACCGATATTCCGTCCATGAAAATGGTTAAAGACCGCAACGGCAACGCCATCGCGGTTTATAAACCCAAATCAAGCCACAGTAAAAACAAAGCGATTAACCTTTTGCGCGATGACCGCGTAAACTTTGCACTACCGGCTGATTATTCCGAGGGTAAAGATATTGACAATGTAGTTAAAACCATTTTGAACAAAATTGCCACCGAACGCGACTTAGAGCTCTTAAAAGCCCGTGAAGAAAAGAAAAAAGCCACAATCAACCAATAAAGAAAAAGCCTTTACTTAAAGTAAAGGCTTTTTCTTTCGATTTAATGCTTATTCGGCATGAAATTTAACGGCAGTCCAGAAAATAAAACCACGCTCTTTGCGTATCCACTTATCGGCCTCATTGCGGTTAAACTTATACCACTCAACATAATATTCAAGCGGCAGATACCATGGTTGGCGATGGAAGCACGGCAATGTCTTGCGATAACGGCGCACAGACTCAAACAAGCGCATATAGCGGTACTTTGCATCGCTTTGCATAAACACATCGAACCTTCTTGATTTAACCAGTTCCATGTCCAGCTCCGCGTCATTTGCCTTAAACAGAAGTTCTGCTCCATTAGGATAGCAGCTGATTATTTTGGCAATCATCACATCCGTATCAACTCCTGTATACCTGCCGGTATATTTTCGCATATGATAACGGGCTTTCAGAGCATTACAATCTTCATGTTTAACCAAAAAGTCATCTGAAAACAACGATTCCGGTAAATCAAACGACTTAACACTGCGGTAAACTTCTTCAATTCCGGCCAGTTTTGCCAATTCGTCAAGAATATCGTTTGTTTTGGCATAGGACCAAATTTCAAGCGACACTCTTCCGCTTTGATTGTACAAATCATTCAAGCGACTTACCAAAATATTGTGCTTAAAAACTCTCGTTTTTTCGGCTGTGGCTTTTCTTGTCGCCAAAATTTTTTGGTAATTATCATTACCGCAATACGCCTGCACAAAAGCAGATGCAGAAGAACTAAAAGCAATCTCCGGATTTTCAAATCGTTTGATAATATCCAGCAACACAGTTTTCTTTAAGCAACGCAAAATTTCAAGCGCCGTACCTGAAATGACATAGCCATCATCAAGCATCTGCAGTAATCTGACGTATTCACCGGAGTAAATTATCGCCATGATTACATCGTCTTGCTGTTCTACCAGCTTTACACATTCATTCCTGTCTCTTATACACATCTCCGAGCCCACGAGACGCTACGCTATCTC
>CALETM010000085.1 GCA_937920765.1 uncultured Alphaproteobacteria bacterium
ATTTTAGCCCCTTTTCATGAAGAATTGCTATCGTTATTAAAAAAGTATTTCTTTATCGGTGGTATGCCGGAAGCGGTTATGAGCTATTCAGAAGAACGAGATTTTCAAAAAGTAAGGCAAATTCAAAATGATATTCTGACTGCATATCAAGATGATTTTTCTAAGCATATTCCGGCTAATGAACAAGCTAAATTAAGAATGCTTTGGGGCTCTATACCTGCGCAATTGGCGAAAGAAAACAAAAAATTTATGTATGGGGCTATTCAAAAAGGGGCGCGCGCTAAAGAGTTTGAGAATGCAATTGCTTGGTTGGAAGCTTGCGGACTTATTTATAAGATAAATCGGATTAAAAAAACAGATTTACCCTTAAGCGCATATAAAGATTTGTCGGCATTTAAGCTTTTTATGGCAGATGTTGGGTTATTGGCGGCAATGTCATCTTTAGATGTTAAAACCCTTTTGGATAAAAATGAAATTTTTGAAGAATTCAAGGGGGCGTTGACCGAACAATATGTTTTGCAGCAGTTAATGCCGTATTCTAAAGAGTTGGTCATCGCGTATTGGACTAATGAAAGCAATACCAATGAAATTGATTTTGTGGTTCAGTATAAAAATGAAATTGTTCCGATAGAAGTTAAAGCGAGCACTAACTTAAAGGCAAAAAGTTTACATTGGTATATTGAAAAATTCCATCCGGTAAAAGCTTTGCGTTTTTCAGGTGCTAATTTTAAGAAAAATGATATGATTACAGATTATCCGCTATACGCAGTCCCGGAACTTGTTCGTGAGCCGTAACCTTTGATTACGAGTCCATGCTGTGCATAAGTTGTATACAAAAATCCCCTTCATTGAGTGATGAAGGGGATTTTTACTTTAACAGCTTAGTAATTGTATGATTGGCTGTATGATGAGTTTTGCTTAACATAAGAGCTTTTTTCAGGTGTCATCATAAATGAAATGATATTGGCAAAAACTGTAATGACAAAAAAGATGATAATCATCCAAAAGGCAGTTTGTTCGTGCTTTTCGTCATTTGATTTCGGAGCCTCTCCGTAGTTATTGCTATCAGTTCCGCCGCGTTTGCAAACAAACACCAAATAACGAATTTGAGCAAACATCATTAACACAAAAGTTATAAGGTACGAAATTAACATTCCTTTCGGTGATATCATAGCGTAAGTGATACTTATAGAAACCATGCCGAAAACAGATGAATATACGTACCAGTTAAATAAGCCGTTCCATAAGTTATGGCCGGTATCGTGCAAGCGCCGGTTGGTGATTGAAAGCATCGGGATAATTGAAGCAAGCGCAAACAATCCGTATAAAATAAACAAAAACGGTGAGATTAAGGCGCTTAAAACACTTATTGCGACAACCGCGCAAATAAACATAAGGATGAATGAAAAGTATTCATACCGCGAGGCGCGGCCGGAAAATTTAAAATAGTTAATATATGCATTGAAAAAGCATTGAATCATACTTAATTTGGCACAAACGGCGGTTGCAGGTTTTTTATATTCAGAGCGTACACGTACAACGGCTGATTCTTGCGGCTCGGATTTTTCAATATCGGTCATAAAAGTTATCCTTTCGGTTAAAATTAATACTCCTTAATTATGATAATTTAAAATCAAATTGCAATGATTAAAATAAAAAAGACGCTTTATTTTGTTAAAGCGTCTTTTAATAATGTATAAGCTAGTCTTGAATGCTGTAATCTTTAAGTTTTTGTGCGCTGGCTTGTAACAACACGTGCTCTTCTTCAGACAAGCGCGGGTAAATTACGCGTTCAATACCGTTTTTATTAACGACGGTCGGCAATGAAAGGCAAACGTTTTTAACGCCTTCAACATCTTCATGGAACGATGAAACGGTTAAAATAGCGTTTTCATTGGTGCTGACAGCCTGACAAATACGAGCTAAACCGCCGGCAATGCCGTAGCAGGTGGCGCCTTTGCCCTCAATAATTTTATAAGCGGCGTTGCGTACGTTGTCATCAATATCGGCTTTAACCTCAGGGGTGAGCGGGCGTTTTAAGTCATCGGCAAGGGTTGCAATCGGCAAGGTGCCGGCATCGCCGTTTGACCAAATTAAAACTTCGCTGTCGCCGTGTTCGCCAAGCACATTGGCGTGAATAGATTTTGAAGATACGCCTAAATGCTCGCCGAGCAAGGTTCTAAAGCGAGACGTATCCAAAATGGTGCCGCTTCCGAATACGCGGTTTTTAGGCAGTCCTGAAAGTTTTAAGGTGTAATCCGTCATAATGTCAACAGGGTTGGAGGCAACCAAAATAATGGCGTCCGGCGCATTTTCCATCAAAGGCGTAACAATGCTTTTGAAAATGGCGGCGTTGCGCGACATTAAGTCAATACGGGTTTCGCCGGGGCGTTGATTGGCGCCGGCGGTGATAATTACAACATCGGCATTTTTTAAATCGGCGTAGTTACCGGCATAAACTTTGCTGGCATAAGCAAAAGTAGTGGCGTGCGTAATGTCTAACGCTTCTGCCTCGGCTTTTTTCTGGTTATAGTCAATTAATACCACTTCACGGGCAACACCGCGCATAATAAGCGCAAATGCGGTGGCGCTGCCGACTTGTCCGGCTCCGATAATACCAACTTTCATTTATATTCTCCTTTATTTTATGTTCT
>CALETM010000086.1 GCA_937920765.1 uncultured Alphaproteobacteria bacterium
GAGATAGCGTAGCGTCTCGTGGGCTCGGAGATGTGTATAAGAGACAGGAACACAATATCTCTTAAAAGCAAATATTTTTTACCACCCATGCACATTTATGTTGTAAACAATATTTACCTTTTCTAAAATACTATTTAAACAGAGAGGAGCTAAAATGAAAATCTTTAATTTGAGCATTGTTTTGAGCATATTGTTTTTATCTTATAACGCGGCGGCGCAAAAGCCATCGCCTGAACAACTGCGGCAGATGATAAAAGATGAATTTAATTCGCCTGAAAGTCAAAAAATGCTGCTTGCAACTTTTAATGCCGCTGATGTAAACAACGATGGCTATATTTCTGAAAACGAGTTTGCTATAATATTAAAAGGCGTAGATACGGAACCGCTAATCTCTGATGCGGATAAAGCCGCCAAGAAAGCTCGTTGGCAGCAAAAATTTAAGCAAGAAGACAAAAATTCTGATCACAGGTTAGATAAAACCGAATACGCGTATTTTATGTATCATGAGGTTGAGTATGAAACCTTAGCGATGTTTGAAAAAGCCAAAGTTATGGCAACAAAATCGCCGGAAGAAATGACGCAAGAGCTTAATCAAAAGCTTGAAAAAGTAAAAATTGAAGCTGAAAAATTAAAAGCGTTGCCGGCAGATGATATTGCCGATAAAATGTTAGCCGCCGCTTCTGATAATTTAGCAAGCGAAAATTATTTTCAAATGGATAAAAATAAAGACGGCTGCGTTACTGAAGATGAATATGCCGACTATATGGTTATTTATACGCAAAGTGCCGGCGATTCGGATAGTTATCAAATAACTAAAGCCGATTGGAAAAGAATATATAAAACGGCTGAGGAAAAAATTAAAGAAAATTGCTTAACTAAAGCCGAATATATCCGTAATTTTAACAATTTGCTTTCCGGCAATGGAGCGGAAGTTAAGCCCTAAGATGGGTAAAATTTTTTAATGAAAGAAGCAGTAATCTTAAAAAACGAACCCGTGTTGACTTAAAACACTGCCGCCGGGAGTGATGAGTTTTATAA
>CALETM010000087.1 GCA_937920765.1 uncultured Alphaproteobacteria bacterium
CCTCTCTATTCGTCGGCAGCGTCAGATGTGTATAAGAGACAGATTATGAATAGTTTTATGGAATCTGCAGAGAACTTTGATGTTCTTCTGTTCGACAATTACGGGGTAATAACCTTCGGGCAAGGTATCAGCAAGGCAGTGCTCAAGCAAATGGAAAGGTTGAAAGAAATGGGCAAAACCATTATCATTCTTTCTAACTCTTCAGCTTCAGTTGCCGCGTCTGAAACCAAGTATGCCTCTAAAGGGCTGCTCAAAGGCGTGCACTATGACAAGCTCATGACTTCCGGCGAGTATGCTTCAAGCGTTGTGCGTCGCGGTAAATTGCTGGTGAACGGCAAGAGAATGTATGTTTTCGGAACGGCTAATTTTAAGCGTCCTGAAGACAAGCTGCCGGATATGTTCAAAGGCACCGACTACAGGGTTGTTGACAATCTGTCGGAAGCTGACTTCATCTATTGCGGAGTTCCGCAGATTAATGGTGAAGACAGGGTGGTTTTAGAGGATTTTATCCCTAAAATCAAGAAGTGTCTGGACTCGGGGCTGACGATGGTTTGCTCAAATCCGGACTGGCGCGCCAACGAAGGCGGTCGATTTGTGGTGAGAGCCGGTCTTATCAGCAAGGTTTACAATGAACTGGGCGGTAATACGCTTATTTTTGGTAAGCCGTCATCGTCAATTTATAAGTTGGCGTTGCGTGGACTGAATGTTCCAAAAGACAAGGTGCTGATGGTTGGTGACACGCTGAGAACGGATATTCTTGGTGCTGTGCATGCCGGAATTAAGTCTTGTCTGGTAGTCGAGGGCGGTATGACCGAGTACACTCTTAATGAACGTGGTAAAGCTGCCACCATGCCGAATGTTATCAGTATGATTTATCAGGAGGGAATTATTCCTGATTATGTTTGTGAAAGAGTGAGCGATGAAGAACCGCTCTTTTAGGTAAACTCTGTAACAAAAAAGCCGCTTATTTAAGCGGCTTTTTTGTTTGTTTTAATGCGGATTAATTACCCCAATCGCTATTCCCGATGTCGCTGGCGGAACAGCCCATCTTGCTTACATCGGCGTTATAGTTAGGATATGCAAGTAAGCCATTGATTATTACAGAGTTGCATTGTGTGCTCGGCGATACCACATTTTTAATTTTATAATTCGGGCATTTTGCATTGAAATCATTAATTTGGTCGGCGATTTCTTGCAATGCCTCTGTACAAGCCTTTTTGAAAGTGGCCACATCAACGTAATCTCTGAAGTTGATACTGGTGTGTTTGTACGGCAAGCAGCCATCAAACCAAGATCCGTAACCGCTGATACAGCCTCTGGTGTTGTTTTTGCGGCATGCAACGCCAATCTTACCGTCAGAGCAACAATTTAAGTATGATAACTTGGCAATAGTGTTCATTTGATCCAAATCAGCTTTAGCCGAGCGGCAACTGGTACACGTCGGAGAAGCGTCGGTGCCGGTGTTGTAATAGTTGACATTGCAGCTGTCAAATTTAAGCTTGCTTGCGTCAGTATTGCATTTTGAGCAAGTTGCATGTGACGGGCAAGTGGTCAGCGGGTAGTCAAAGCAGGTGTTAAGCTTTTCCACTTTCCAGCAGGTGCCGTCATTTACACACAGCGCTAAGCCGGCAGCCTCTTTGCAAGCTGCTCTGGTGTCATATAAACCGAGTTTGGGGTTGCAAGTTTTAAGAGGGCTGTAACAGCCGGTTTGGGTATCTCTTACACATTTCGATGTGTTCGGGTTGGCGGCAATGCATTCTGCAGAAGATTCATAAGTGCCGGCAGCGCAAGTGCTTCTTTTAGCCTCATAGCAGCCGTCAGCGTTGACAACGCAATCTTTGCCGGTTGCGGTTTTACAAAGCTCAGCCGTTGCATAAGAGCCGGCGGCGCAAATGGTTTTTTCCTGACAATCGTAGCAGGTCATTCCTTTATAACTTACTTCAACACAATCTTGAGAAGATATAATTGAGGCGGAGTAACGGCCGTCAGCGCAAGACCAATTGGCGCAATGCCATTTTGAGGTATCATACGGGCAGGCTATACCGCCGTTTGGACAAGAACTTTGGGTGTAACCCAAATTTTCACATGAGTTTTCTTCAACGCAAGTTGCGGCATATGCTCCGGTGGAGCCAAAAAGAGCGCCGAACAAAGCTAAAATGATGTAAAACGGCATGGTAAACCTCCTGAAAATTATCATTTGAAAATATTATAAACTATTTTTTTGGCTTGAGCAACTGAAAATAACACTAAAAAGGCTCTAAAAAGCTAAAAAGATATGCAGATTCTGCTTGCAATCAATAATTTAATGTGTTACAAGCTCTGTTCTGAAAGGTTCTTTATGCATGAGCCGTCTGCGGCTTCCGTGGTAAAGACAATAAGTTTTATCCGCTTTGCCCATCAAAGCATTTGAGAAAAGAAAGGAATTTAACATGAGACATGGTGATAAACATAAAAGATTTAATATGCCGAAAAGTCAGCGCAGAGCTTTATTTTCTAATCTGACCAACGCTTTATTGACCCACGAGCAGATTAACGTTACTCTGCCGCGCGCTAAAGAATTGAGAACTTTTGCCGATAATATGATTTCATACGCTAAAAAAGGCGATTTAACCAGCCGTAGACTGGCTTTGGCTTTCTTGCGCGATAATGAAGTTGTTTCTAAGCTTTTCTCTACTTTGGCAGAACGCTACAAAGATCGCAACGGCGGTTACACCCGCGTTGTTAAAGCCGGTTTCCGTTATGGCGACTGCGCTCAGATGGCTATTATTGAATTGGTAGACCGCGATGTTAATGCTAAAGGTGCTGCTGATTTGGCTCTGTCTCTTATACACATCTGACGCTGCCGACGAATAGA
>CALETM010000088.1 GCA_937920765.1 uncultured Alphaproteobacteria bacterium
GTAATCAAGGCTGTATCGGCACCGGTTCGAGCCGATGCGGCCGCAGCTTCACAGCCGGCATGTCCACCGCCGACCACAATAACATCGTAAACTTTTTTCATTGATAGACTTCCTTTGAAAATTTGGCGTTATCATACGCTAAAATTTTGAGATTTCAACACAAAAAACAAACAAATTTGCTTATAAAAATTATTTTCCGATACAAAATGATCCGAAAATTTTATCTAAAATTTCATCAACTTCAATACGACCGGTAATTTTGCCCAAAGCACGCGCAGCAAGTCTGATATCTTCAGCCGATAATTCAATTTCTTTATCAAAATTAAAGCGTCTTAAATTTTCAACACACTCATTTAACGCCTCACGGTAACGGGCTCGGGTAATTAAGATATTTGAATCAGAGGTAAAATTTTGCGCTATTTTATCGCCAACATAATTCATTAACTCATCAACACCTTGATTTTGCTTAGCTGAAATTAAAAAGCAACCAGTATCTTTCAATTTTGAACATTGTTCAAATATTAATTTATCACTTTTATTTGCAACAAATATCAGCTTGTTTTTAGACTCTTTTTTGATTTTATCAAATATGGCTGGAGTATCAACAGTACCATCAAATAAAGCAATAACTAAGTCGGCATCTTTAATTTTATCAAGAGCTATTTCAATACCTTGGCGTTCAACAACATTTGAAGCCTCGCGAATACCGGCAGTATCGGTAAAAATAACCGGATAGCCTTTAATACTTAAATTAACATCAACCGCATCACGGGTGGTGCCGGCAATATCAGATACAATAGCCGCTTTACGTTTTACAATAGTATTTAACAAACTTGATTTGCCGGCATTGGCCGGTCCGGCAATAACAACTCTAAATCCTTCTCTTAACCGTTCACCATAATTTGAATTATGTAAATGTTCATCTATTGCTTTAACAAGTTTAAATACAGTGTTCAAAATAGACTCTTTTATATTTTCCGGTATATTTTCATCAGGAAAATCTATATAAGCTTCAAGATAAGCGTAAACTTTTAATAATTCTTCACGCCAGCCGTCATATAAATTTTTAAGTCCGCCTTCCATTTGACGAATAGCATATTTTTGCTGCTCTGAAGTTTCCGCATCAATTAAATCAGCCAAACCTTCAGCTTCAGTTAAATCCATTTTATG
>CALETM010000089.1 GCA_937920765.1 uncultured Alphaproteobacteria bacterium
CGTCTCGTGGGCTCGGAGATGTGTATAAGAGACAGCATTTATTATATTAAACGCATACCAACCAACAAGGAGCACAAAATGAAATATGTAAAACTTAACACAGATGCAAAAATGCCGCTTATCGGTCTCGGAACATGGAAATCAGGCGCCGGCGAAGTTTACAGCGCGGTTCGGTGGGCGTTAAAACTCGGCTACACTCACTTTGACTGTGCCTCCGTATACAACAATCAGGCTGAAATCGGACAAGCCTTTCATGATGCTTTTAAGGAAGATAACCTAAAGCGTGAAGATTTGTTCATAACTTCAAAATTATGGAACGATTCGCACGCCCCTGAAGACGTGTTGCCCGCCTTAAAACAAACTCTGCATGATTTACAGTGCGATTATTTAGACTTATGGCTTATGCACTGGCCGATTGCGCAACGTAAAAACACCGATATGCCGACTTCTGATACCGATATGATTCCCCTCTCAGAGCTTCCGCTTGAAGTAACTTGGGCAGAGATGGAAAAAGCATATAATTCCGGTTTGGTTAAAGCTATCGGCGTTTCCAATTTTGGGGTAAAAAATCTGCAGCGTTTACTTAACAACGGCAGTATTGCGCCGGCGGTCAATCAGGTGGAATGCCACCCCTATTTGCAGCAAACGGAGCTTTTTGATTTTTGCAACAAAAATCTGATTGCCATGACCGCATATTCATCGCTCGGCTCATCAGACCGCGCCGCCGCGCTTAAACATCAAAACGAGCCTAAACTTTTGGAAGATACAACCATTACCGAAATTGTCGCCCGCTTAAACGCAACTCCGGCACAAATAATTTTAGCATGGCTTATGCAGCGCGGTATTGTTGTCATTCCTAAATCAGTGCATGAAAATCACCTGCGCGAAAACTTAGCGGCGACAAATTTAACTTTAGATGAAGCCGATATGCAAAAAATCAATAAACTTGAGCGTAATTATCGCTATTTAAACGCTGAAAGTTTTCGCTTTGGCGGCTACACGCCGGAAAATATTTTTTCATAAAACGTATTAAATAGTTATTAAG
>CALETM010000090.1 GCA_937920765.1 uncultured Alphaproteobacteria bacterium
TATTCGTCGGCAGCGTCAGATGTGTATAAGAGACAGCCTCTGCATATTGCTGATTTAAATCAGCAGGAACAGCATTATCATTTAGTCGCAGATGCCGAACAATGCAAGATTTTAACTCAAATTTTGCAAGTGGAAGACGTCAAGTCGTTTGTTGCGGATATTTACCTAAAGCTTAGCTTAAAAGAACACCGTCTGGATATTTGGGGCATGGTTAAAGCAGATATAGAACAGCAAAGCGTGGTTTCAATGGAAAACTTTGTTAAAACCTATGAGGCTCCGTTTGAATATTTTTATGATACTGTTGCCACCTATAAAGATATTCGTAAGTTAGATGCCGGAATTAATGATGAAGTTCCCGATGTTATTGAAAACGGACAGATTAATTTGGGCGATGTTGCCATAGAGCAATTAGCGCTCGTGCTTGAAGATTATCCGCGCCGCGAGGATGAAAAATTTATCTTTGAAAGCGAGTTTGACGCCGAAACCACAAGGCTGAGCAATCCGTTTTCAGTGCTTGCCAAGCTTAAAAAGTAATAAAAGTATTAAAAAAGGCTTGCAAAGCGATAAAAAATTATATAAAAGCACATTAACCCATCTGGCGGATATTTTGCTTGCATTTAAATTAAAAATGCAGTAATAATAGCGCCTGAATAAGTTGTTGAAATAATAACCTTTTAGTAAAAGAGAAAGAAAATGGCTACACCTAAGAAGAAAACATCAAAATCTCGTCGCGACATGCGTCGTTCACACGATGCTTTGAAAGCAAACGCTTATCAAGAATGCCCGAATTGCGGCGAATTGAAAAGACCTCATAATGTATGCCCGAAATGCGGCCAGTATGATGGTAAAGAAATTGTTGCTCAGAAAGCAGACAAAGAATAAAATCAAATAAATTATGGAGCAGATTTTGACTGATAATCATCTGGTCATATCCGTAGACGCAATGGGGGGGGATAATTCCCCCCGAGTCGTAATAGAAGGGTTGGCGATTGCGGCCAAAGAAAATAAGGATATACATTTTTTGGTATTCGGTGACGAAGACAGAGTCCAAGAAGAAATTAATCGTTTTCCGGCTCTGCGCAGCGTTTGTGAAATTCGTCATTCACCTGAAATGGTGCATAACGAAGATAAGCCTTCGCAGGTTATCCGCAACAAAAACACCAGTATGTATCAGGCTATTGACGCAGTTCGTCAGGGCGAGGCACAGGCAGTTGTTTCTGCCGGAAATACCGGCGCCTTGATGGCAATTTCAAAAATGCTCTTGAAAACCATTCAAAAAATTCATCGTCCTGCCATTGTCAGCATTATGCCGCACCGCTTTGGCAAGTATGTTATGCTTGATTTGGGTGCCAACACCGAATGCAATGCCGTCAATTTAGCCGAATTTGCCGTTATGGGCAATGTTTTGGCAAAGCATGCTTTGGGTATTGATCGTCCGCGCATTGCGCTTTTGAATATCGGTGCTGAAGAAATGAAAGGCAAAGAAGAAATTCGTCATGCCGCGCAAATGATTCGCAATTCGACCATGGATATTGATTTTATCGGTTACATTGAACCGCACGAAATTCCGTTCGGTAAAGCCGATGTGATTGTTGCCGACGGTTTTACCGGTAATGTTGCCTTAAAATCAATTGAGGGTACCGCCAAACTTATCAGAGTTATGATAAAAGACGCAATTCATAACTCGTTTTTAGCAAAAATTGGTCTGCCGTTCATGTATTTTGCCGCCAAAAGCATCAGCAAAACCATGAACCCGAAGCTTTATAACGGTGCTATGTTTGTAGGCTTAAACGGATTGTCGGTTAAAAGCCACGGCGGCACGGATTCGTTCGGTTTTTCGGTTGCAATTAACAATGCGGCCACTCTTGTGCGTCAAAACTTTGTTTCCACAATCAAAGAAGAACTTGAACATATTGATTTAGATGAAATTTCACAGGATGTGTTTTATGAAGTGTATTAGATCTGAAATTATCGGTTGGGGGCATTATTTGCCGGCCAAAGTTTTAACCAATGACGATTTATCAAAAATGGTTGAAACCAATGATGAATGGATTAGCACTCGCACCGGTATTAAATCACGCCATATTGCCGAATCTGAAACTACGGCTGATTTAGCGGTCAAAGCTTCTGAAATGGCGCTCAAAAATGCCGGCGTTTCCATTGAAGATATTGATTTAATCGTGGTCGGAACCTTAACTCCTGATAACACAACTCCATCGGTTGCCGCCAAAATCAGCAACATTATTGGCACTCGCGCCGGAATCCCTACTTTTGACGTTGCCGCTGCATGCTCCGGTTTTGTTTATGCTTTAACCATGGCAGATAATATGGTGCGTTTAGGGCAGGTTAAAACCGCATTGGTGATTGGGGCGGAAACCCTTTCTAAAGTTGTTGATTGGACCGACCGCAACACTTGCGTTTTGTTTGGCGACGGCGCAGGCGCGGTTGTTATCAGAGCCAAAGAAGGTAACGGCACGGCAGATGATGCCGGTATTTTAAGCACTCGTTTGTATTCTGACGGCGCGCAATATAACAATCTGTACATTTCCGGCGGTGTTTCCACCACCGGCAAAGCGGGTTTTATTGTAATGAACGGTAAAGAAGTGTTTAAGTCGGCTGTCGGCAGTTTGTCGGAAGCGGCTGAAGCGGTTATGAATGATGCCGGTGTTACCATAGATTCGGTTGACTGGTTGTTGCCTCATCAGGCTAATATACGTATTATTGAAGGAGTCGGACATAAATTAGGGATTGCGCCTGAAAAGGTTATCGTTACGGTAGACCATCACGGCAATACCTCAGCGGCTTCAATTCCGTTGGCATTATCGGAATCTATGGAATCCGGCAAAATTAAAAATGGAAATTTGGTCGCTATCAGTGCGATGGGTGCCGGAT
>CALETM010000091.1 GCA_937920765.1 uncultured Alphaproteobacteria bacterium
TAGCGTAGCGTCTCGTGGGCTCGGAGATGTGTATCAGAGACAGCGATTCCACCGTGCCGCACACATCGCGAATGGCATAAATTTTTTTATCCGCCGGAGCCAAATTTCCGGTTTGTCCGATGATAGCGCAACCGATTTCTGAAACCGTTTTAACAAAAACGTCTTCAGAGGCGGAAGTATTATAACCTTTTATTGAATCAAGCTTATCCAGAGTTCCGCCGGTGTGCCCCAAACCGCGTCCGGCAATCATCGGAACATAACCGCCGCAAGCTGCCAAAATCGGCGCCAACATAAGGCTTACTTTATCGCCGACTCCGCCGGTTGAGTGCTTGTCAATCACCGGCCCGTCAACATGCCAATGCAAAACATCGCCGGAATCGCGCATAGCAAGGGTTAAAGCAACTGTTTCATCTCTGTCAAGCCCGTTTAAAAACATTGCCATACTTAAAGATGCCATTTGGCTGTCGGCAATTTCACCCCTTACCAAACCATCAACAAAAAACTTAATTTCTTCTGCCGTAAGTTTTTGTTTATTGCGTTTTTTGCGAATAATTTCCTGCGGAAACATACTATTTTTCCTCCATGTATAATTGTAACAAACGAGCTAATTTTTTTGAAGCCTCATCAGCTTGCGCCAACGTTTCGGCATGGCTTTGGACAGATGTTTGCAAACCGGTTCCCAAATTGGTAATTACCGAAACGCCCACCACTTTAATTCCGGCATAAACTGCAGCGATAACTTCCGGCACGGTAGACATTCCCACCGCATCGGCGCCTAAAATACCAAAGGCTTTCACCTCGGCCGGAGTTTCAAAATTGGGTCCCAAAACCATTAAATAAACTCCCTCATAAAGCTTTATACCTTCGCGCGCGGCAACAGCTTTAATTTTGGCAGATTGAGCCTTATTATAAGCCTCGCTCATATCCGGAAAACGCGGACCGATGTTGTCATCATTGGCGCCGACTAACGGATTACGTCCGCTGAAATTGATATGGTCGGTTATCAGCATTAAACTTCCGGCCGGCATATCGGGGCGCAACGAGCCGGCGGCATTAGTCACAATTAAGTTTTTAATGCCGACCGCGGCAAAAGCAGCCATAACATTTTTAATCAGCACCGGTTCATAACCTTCATATAAATGGAAGCGCCCCTGCATGCAGGCAATGGTTTTGCCGGCAACTTCACCGACTACAAGTTTACCGGCATGCCCTTTAACCGTGCTTGCCGGAAAGCTGAGTTCGGAATAAGCTATTTCGGTTTTGTTTTGCAAAGAATCGGCCAAACCGCCAAGACCCGAGCCCAAAATAAGCAAAGTTTCAGGCTTTTTATCAG
>CALETM010000092.1 GCA_937920765.1 uncultured Alphaproteobacteria bacterium
ATTTAACGTTCGGACACCACATAGTTGTGGACGAACTTACGGGATGGGGTAATGAAAGTAACATTTCAGGATTTACCATCGGAGAACTCAGAGCGGGCGAAAACATTTTAATAGCCCCAAACGGCTCTCGGCTTACCATTTCCGGCAATAAACTGCGCCGCGGCAATACCCTTACCGCATCTCTGCAAAAAAATGACAACGAGATTGAAAAGGTTATTATCGGCGACTGTTGCGAAGCATACCAAGGTTTGCCGATAGTTATTGCCACCGCCGGCGACAATGTGCAGGCTATTGCCCCCGTATGCAAAACATCAGCCCAACTGCTGCAGTTTTTAACCGAAGTTAAAGATTTTTGCAAAGGGCGCAAAGATGTTCCGTGGTGGTTTTATGAAAAAACCGAAAAACTGGCAAACTGGCTTTATTACAACAATCCGAACGGAGATTTGTGGGAATAAGCCTTAATCAGCATTAAAAAAACCGTAAATCTTATAACAGATTTACGGTTTTTTTATTATCGGAATATCGTTATTCTTCAGAAGTTGTTTCTGGTTCGGTAATGGTATCAACCGCCGCTTCATCAATATCTGCGGCGCTGTCACCCAAAACTTCGGAACCGGTTTCTTCTTCAAGTTCTTCGTTGTCACCGGCATCGGCATTAAGCCATGTTACCGACACAACCTTTTCATCATCGGCTGTGCGGAACAAAATGACGCCTTGAGTTTTACGACCGGCAACGCGAATATCGGCAACCGGCATACGAATAAGTTTGCCACCGTCGGTAACCATCATAATTTGGTTATCGTCTTCAATCGGGAACGAGCTTACAACTTCTTTGTTACGAGCCGACATTTCCATATTGGCAATACCTTGTCCGCCACGGCCGGTAACGCGGTATTCATAAGATGAAGTACGTTTGCCGTAACCGGTTGAAGTTACCGTTAAAATAAACTCCTCACGCTCTTGCATCTGCTTAAATTCTTCAGGCTTCAGCAATGAGAGCAAACCGGTCTGCTCGGCGGTAATGGTAGTGTCATCACCTGCTTCAGCTTCCATGTGCTTAATCGCCGATGAAACTTTTAAATATTCATCGCGCTGTTCGGTGGTGGCGTCAATGTGTTTGAGCATTGACATTGAAATTACTTCATCGCCATCGCTTAACTTAATGCCGCGAACACCGGTTGAGTTACGACCGACAAACACGCGAACATCGGTTACCGGGAAACGAATACATTTACCGCTCTTGGCCGCCAGCATAACGTCATTGTCTTCAGTGCAGAGCATAACATTAACCATTTTATCGCCTTCATCAAGCTTCATGGCAATTTTACCGTTGGTCTGAACATTAACAAAATCCATCAATGAGTTGCGGCGAACATTGCCTTGCGCGGTTGCAAACATAATGGACATATTTTTGCAATCTTCCTCGTTTTCAGGCAATTTCATAATGGTGGTAATGTTTTCACCGGCATCAAGCGGCAGCAGATTAATAAACGGTTTGCCCTTAGAAGTCGGCGAGCCGAGCGGAAGTTTGTAAACTTTCATTTTATAAACCAAGCCCTTAGATGAGAAGAACAACACCGGCGTGTGGGTTGAAGCCACAAACAAACGGGTAACAAAGTCTTCTTCTTTGGTGGCCATACCTGATTTGCCTTTTCCGCCGCGTTTTTGCGCTTTGTAAGCATTGAGCGGAACACGTTTGATATATCCGGCTTCAGTAACGGTAACCACCATTTCTTCACGCTGAATTAATGATTCGATATCGGTATCATACTCAATATCTTCAATTTTGGTTAAGCGCGGGGTGGCGTATTCATCTTTAACGGCAACCAATTCATCACGCATAATAGCGTAAAGCTTTTCACGACTGGCTAAAATAGAAAGATATTCTTTAATATCTTCGCCCAAGCCGACTAATTCTTCATGAATTTTATCACGTTCCAAACCGGTCAAGCGTTGCAATTTTAAGTCAAGAATAGCTTTAGCCTGGTCTTCCGACAAGCGGTAAAAGCCGTTTTCAACCTTGCGATCCGGTTCATCAATAAGTTTAACCAAAACCTCAACATCTCCGGCAGGCCATGCTTTGGCAAGCAAGGCATCTTTAGCCTCTTGCGGGCTTGGCGCGGTGCGGATAAGCTCAATAACCGGATCAAGGTTTTCAACCGCAATGGCAAGACCAACCAACACATGCGCGCGATCGCGGGCTTTGTTAAGCTTAAAGATGGTGCGGCGGCGGATAACTTCTTCACGAAACTCAATAAAGGCGGCGATAATATCTTTTAAGGTCATCATCTGTCTCTTATACACATCTGACGCTGCCGACGA
>CALETM010000093.1 GCA_937920765.1 uncultured Alphaproteobacteria bacterium
CTTAAATAAAATCTGATTAGTTTTTTAATAGGGAAGAGAAATGAAAACAATTACTCGTGCTGATGTAGCTGAAACAATTTATGAAGAAATCGGTCTTTCGCGTAAAGATTCCGGCGATATTCTGGATATGATTATCAATGAAGTTAAAAATGAACTTGTTGCCGGCAATGACGTTAAGTTATCTTCATTCGGAACCTTATCGTTGCGCAAAAAAAATCCGCGCACCGGTCGTAACCCGAAAACCGGCGTTGAAGCTGAAATTTCTGCCAGAACGGTAATTTCATTTAAGCCTTCTCAAAATTTGCGCAAATCTATTAACGGAAAATAACCGTTTAAAAAGGGGATAAACATGGTTGTCAACAAATCTAAAGCGGCTTTTCGGACCATTGCCGAGGTGGCGGAAGAACTTGGTGTGGCAACTCATGTTTTGCGTTTTTGGGAAACCAAGTTTCCGCAAATTAACCCGATGAAGACCGGTGGCGGCAGAAGATATTACCGTCCTGACGATGTTGAGCTGGTTAAGCTGATTAAAGATTTTTTGTATAACAAGCGCTACACCATTGAAGGCGTGCAAAAAATTTTTAAGGACAAAGGCATAAAGGCTATTTTGGGCGGCGAAATTCAAAAAGATTTTTTTGAGCTTTCGGAGCCGGAAGAACCTGCTGAAAGGGTCGAAATTAAAGAAATTGAAGTTTGCCGTTTGAGCGAAAAACAGCGGAATATTTTGCAAGATGCCAAAAAAGAATTATCCTTAATCAGCGAGAGCTTAAAAAAATTAGCATCATAAAATCAATACAAAAAGCGGCAAGTTAGCCGCTTTTATATTTAATAGATAAAAATGATAGTTATCAGTTAGATGTATGCTTAAATATATATCGCTATTGAATAATGTCCTTGCTCTTCGGCGGCGGTTCGGCAAATGTCGTCAAGGTCGGTTAACTTCAAGTCTTTGATACGTTTATTACCAGCGCTGGTGGATGGTGTATCATCGCCTAAATAGCGTGCTTGTTCGCCATATTTATCGCCTTTATATGCTACTGTGCATATCATTAATATTTCTTTGTGCCACTCTTTGGCAATTAAATATAAGTTTTTACACACCTGAAATGAGGTATCCGTTCTTCCTAAATCCTGAGTTCTTAAAGTAACATATTCTTTGTCGATATTGCGGTTGTAAATTTGATATTCGGTTTCGAAAGCATCTTTAATAAATCTATTATCAGATGTGTGCATTTCCTTCGGAATTTCGCCGAGTTTTTTAAGCAAGGGCACTAATTGAAAGTCGCTTAAGTCGGCATCTGCCGGATTGGGATTAAGTATTAAGCTGCTTTTATATCGCACAATCGTGCCGATAACCTGATTTAATTGTTCGGTTTGTTTGTTGAGTTTGTATTTGAACATTGCTTTTCCGTAACCGGCAATAGCCCCGACGGACAGCACCCCGATGATAGCGAGCACGCCAAGCATCTCAACCATACTTCTTCCGGTGCTCGCGTTCTTTCCTAAAGTGTCACACTCCGACTTGATCGGAGTGTCCAGGTCAAACCAATTAGCAATTTTTTTTATAAACATCAAAAATCTCCTCAAAAGGTTAATTCTGAAAAGATTTTAGCTCGCGTTTTTTTTTTGCAATATTTACGAGTCCGTGCTGTGCATAAGTTGTAAATACAAAATTACACCGGTAGGACGCCGATGCCATTTGTTAGAAACCTCTTGATAAACAATCTCGGGACTTTTTTTACTGTCCAACTTTCGGGGTACAGTTCACTCCAGGGTTCTTATCCCTACGCGCAAAAAAAAAGACCTCATACTAAACTGTACCCGAAAGCCGGTCAGTTTATAAAGAGGTCTTTTTTAATGGTAGGCGCACAGGGATTCGAACCCTGGACCCACTGATTAAGAGTCAGTTGCTCTAGCCAACTGAGCTATGCACCCATAACCATAAATCGGCTTCACTATAACCTCATAATTTTTTTTTGCAATATATTTTTTGCAACTGAGTAAATTTTTTTTGCGGTTTTCTTTCAGGTTTGTATTGCATATTGCAAAAATACAAGCTAAATTCGCTTTAGTTTTTTAACTTATGAGGTGAACTATGAGTAAAATTATTGAAAAAATCAAATCAAAATTCGGTATCAAAAAGCCGGAACCGTGGTATAAAAAAACCTTCAAAAAAGCGGCTTCAATTATGGATATGAAGCGCCGCAATAAGTTTATTACCTTTTTTGCTTTGCTGTTTGTAGCAATTTATTTTTGTATGCCGTCAATGGAAAGCATTGTTAAAAAAGTTGTTCACAAATACGGTAGTGAAATTACCGGCACCAATGTTACATTGGGAGGCTTAAGCATAAGCCCGACCAAAGGCGTGGCAACGGTTAAACGGGTTAAAATCGGCAATCCCAAAGGCTATAAATCTAAAAATATGTTTTACTTAAAAGAACTTGATGCCAAACTTAACATTTCGTCTTTGACTGACGACACTATTGTTATTGAATCTATCAGCATTGATAACCCTGAAATTACTTATGAAATGAAAAACTTAACCCAAAGCAACATCTCTGAAATTTTGGATAACGTTAAGGCCAACACCGCTAAATCAGCCTCTGCCGCTAAAAAAAATACATCAAACAAAAAAGAAAAAGGTGAGGGTAAAAAGGTTATCATTAAAACCTTAACTGTCAGCAATGGTAAAATTGAGGCAATACTTGGCGCCGGTTCGGCCAAAGCTCCGATTAAAGTTGCATTGCCGACTATTCAGATGAAAAACATCGGACAAGAAAAGAAGGGCGCGAGCGTGGCTGAAACTATCAGCGATGTTCTTACCAAAATTTTGCAAACCGCCTCACAAACCGTTGTTTCCGCCAATTTGAATGAGCTGAAAGACGCTTCCTTAAATGAGCTTAAAAATGTTGGCGGCAACCTTAAACAAGGTGCCGACAACCTTAAAAATACCGGCGAACAAGCCGCGGAAAGTATTAAAAACTTAGGCGGATTATTGAAAAAATAATCATTCTTTGCTTCAAAACCAAACCCTGCCAATCGGCAGGGTTTTTGCTGGTTTAATTTGTTGCTTTTTATCGGTTCACACTGTGTATAAGCTGTCTCTTATACACATCTCCGAGCCCACGAGACGCTACGCTATCTC
>CALETM010000094.1 GCA_937920765.1 uncultured Alphaproteobacteria bacterium
ATATAAGAATATCTAAGATATTTGCAAAGTTTTTTATGCGAAAACAGTTGCAATTTTTTTGAAAATGGACAATAATCGGTGCGATTAACGTAAAAAAACAGGGATTTAAAATGAAAAAAACTTTTTTGTTGACATTGCTTGGCGCAACCGCGTTGGCGGTAAATGCTGAGGCTGCTACTATTTTTGAAGCAATGGGCAGTGCTTATACCAATAACCCTACATTACAGGCTCAACGCGCGTATGTTCGGGCAATTGACGAGAATGTGGCGATTGCCAAATCAGGCTATCGGCCTACTTTGGCGGTTGTAGGTTCTTATTCGGATTCACACGTTCATAATGATGTTGTTGAAGTTCAGGACGGATATGACGAATCGGTTGCCGCTGTCGTTAATCAGCCTATTTTTAACGGATTTGCAACCCGTAACAGCGTAAAGGCCGCTGATGCCTCAGTTAAAGCCGAACAAAGCAACTTGTATAATGTTGAGCAGCAGGTTTTGTTAAGCGCCTCAACCGCGTATTTAAATGTTTTGCGTGATGAATCAATTGTTAAGCTGCAAAAAAACAATGAAAAGCTTTTGAAAAAGCGTATGGAAGAAACTAAAGAACGTTTTAATGTGGGTGAAGTTACCCGTACTGATGTTTCACAATCTGAGGCTCGTTATTCACAAGCCCGCTCTGACCGGATTGCCGCTGAAGGTAATTTGGCTGCTTCAAAAGCGGTTTATGTTCAGGTTATCGGCCACGAACCTGAAGGTTTGGAAGAGCCGGTCGGTATTGCTGATATGTTTCCGAAATCTATAGAAGACGCAATTAATTATGCCAGAAGCAATAACTATGCCTTGAAGGCCGCTAAAGACACCTTAAACGCGCAAAGCTATACGGTTGCCGCCAATACCGGCGCTTTGTTGCCGCAAGTAAATTTTGAGGCTACCGCCGCGCGTGGACAAACTCAGTCATATGCCACTAAAGACCCTGAAACCAACAGCTTTAAATGGGGCGTTAATATGACTGTTCCTCTTTATGACGCCGGCGAAAACCGCGCTAAAATCCGCCAGAGCAAATATAAAAAATGGCAGGCGCAAGAGGCGGTAATGGAAGCGGAGCGCAATATGGTTTCATCAGTTAGTAGCAACTGGGAATATATGGTTTCAAACCAGGCCAAAATTGCCTCAGTTAAAGACCAAATCAGAGCTTATGCGATTGCGCTTGACGGCGTTCAGCAGGAAGAAGCTTTGGGTAACCGCACGGTTTTAGATGTGTTAGACGCTTATCAATCGCTTTTAAACTCTAACGTTGAAGAAGTTCAGGCTCGCCGCGATTATTACGTTTCAGGTATGCAGTTGTTGCTTTCAATGGGACGCTTGACCGCTAAAGATCTTAATTTGTCGGTTGACTTGTACAATGTCGAAAAACATTCGGAAAAAACTGCCGGCAGATGGCTCTCATTATCGGTTGATAAATAAAAATTTTCTGTTATGATACAGATATAATTTTTTTAAGAGATGCTCATGGCTGACGAAGACGAAATGTCAATAGATGAAATTCTGGCTTCAATCCGGAATATTCTGTGGGAAAAGGAGGTGAATAAAAGCGCCTCCCGTTCCTGTATTCGTGACTATGCCAAAGATACGGAAGGCGATGTTTTTATTTTAACCAAAGATATGCTTGCCAAAACTTTAGAACTTCCGTATGAGTATTCTAAATGGAACTTTAATGATGTCGCCGCTAAAATTTTGCACAAGTATGCCAAAGTTTTTGACGGCGATGCTAAATTATCCTCAAAGCGTTTGGAACGAGTGGGGGAAAAGGCGGGGTCTTAAAGCCGGTAAGTCTGAACCTGCCTGTAAATTTTTTCTGCCCTTAAAACCTGTTGATTTTGAGGGTTTTTGTTTGAATATAAGTAAAATTAAAATAGGAAATTTTAAAAATGTTGGAAAAAAACTATAACCCTAAAGATTTTGAAGAAAAAATTTATAAAGATTGGGAAGAATCGGGCGATTTTAAGCCGGATATGCGTTCAGACAAAGACGCGTTCTCAATAGTTATTCCTCCTCCGAATGTTACCGGTGTTTTGCACCTCGGACATGCTTTGAACTACACGCTGCAAGATATTTTAATCAGATACAACCGCATGCTCGGCAAAAAAGTTTTGTGGCAGCCGGGGACTGACCATGCCGGTATTGCAACCCAAATGGTAGTTGAAAAAAATTTGGCGAAAGAAGGTATTTCACGCCACGATTTAGGTCGTGAAAAATTTATTGAAACGGTTTGGAAGTGGCGTGAAAAATCCGGTGGAACCATTTGCCGACAGCTGCGCCGCTTGGGCGCCTCGTGCGATTGGAGCCGCGAACGCTTTACGATGGACGAAGGATTGTCGCGCGCCGTTCGTAAAATTTTTGTTTCGCTTTACAAAGACGGTTTGATTTTTAAGGCTAAAAAACTGGTAAACTGGGATCCGAAATTAGCGACTGCCGTTTCAGATTTGGAAGTTATTCAAAAAGAAACTGTCGGCAAAATGTATTACTATAAATATCCGATTGAAGGCGAGGAAGGCGAATATATCCACATTGCAACCACTCGTCCTGAAACCATGTTTGGCGATACCGCCGTTGCCGTTTCTAAAAATAATGAAAAATTAAAGCACTTAATCGGCAAAAACTGTATATTACCGATTGTGAACAGAGTTATTCCGATTGTGGCCGATGACCATGCCGACCCTGAAAAAGGCACCGGCGCGGTTAAAATTACTCCGGCGCACGATTTTAATGACTTTGAGGTTGGCAAGCGTCATAATTTGCCGATGATAAATATTTTAAATGAAGACGCAACCTTAAATGAGAACACTCCGTTTGCCGGTATGACGACTATGGAAGCCCGCGCCAAAACAATTGAAAAATTAACGGAATTGGGCTTGATGGAAAAAATTGAAGACCACCCGATGGTTATTCCGTACGGCGAGCGTTCAGGCGTTGTTATTGAGCCGTTAATGACCGATCAATGGTTTGTTGACGCGCCGGTTTTGGCCAAAGAGGCTATCCGCGCGGTTGAAGACGGCGAAATGCAGTTTGTTCCCAAGAGCTATGAAAAAACTTATTTTGAGTGGATGCGTAATATTCAGCCGTGGTGCATTTCACGCCAACTGTGGTGGGGGCATCAAATGCCGATTTGGTATGGTCCGGACGGTGAAATTTTCTGTGAAGAAAATGAGGAAGAAGCAAAAGCCGCCGCGGCTAAACATTATGGCAAGCAGGTTGAATTAACCCGTGAAACCGATGTTTTGGACACGTGGTTTTCATCAGGATTGTGGGCGTTTTCAACATTAGGTTGGCCGGATAATACCGAATACTTAAAAACATTTTACCCGACATCAGTGCTCGTTACCGGCTTTGACATCATCTTTTTCTGGGTTGCCAGAATGATGATGATGAGTATGTATATGATGAAAAAGGTGCCGTTCCGCAAAGCTTATATTCACGGGCTCATCCGCGATGAACAAGGCCGCAAAATGAGCAAGTCTAAAGGTAATACCGTTGACCCGATGGAAACGATTGAAAAATACGGCGCCGACGCGTTGCGCTTTTTTATGGCGGCGATGGAAACGCAAGGACGTGATATTAATATGTCGGAATCGCGCGTTGCCGGATACCGCAACTTTGCCACCAAGCTTTGGAACGCCGCTCGTTTTTGCGAGATGAACGGTTGTAAATACGGAGCAGTTTTTAATCCGCACGCAGTTAAATCAGCGGTGAATAAATGGATTATTGCCAAGGCTGACGAAGCAACGATGAAAGTTACCGAAAACTTAAATGACTTTCGTTTTTCCGATGCTGCCAACGCGGTTTATCAGTTTGTTTGGGGTTCGTTCTGCGATTGGTACATTGAATTAAGCAAGCCGATTTTTTACGGCGATAATGAAGCGGATATTGCGGAAACCCGCGCGACTGCCGCTTGGGTTTTAGATAGAATTTTGGTTATTCTGCACCCGTTTATGCCGTTTGTTACCACCGAGTTGTGGAATAATACGGCAGAGCGTAATGTTAAACTTATTCATGCCGCATGGCCGGTTGTTGATAAAGTTGCGGCCGATACTGAGGAAATGGATTTGGCGATTGATTTAATCAGCGCTATTCGTTCGCTCAGGGCAGAGATGAATTTGCCGGCGTCGGCCAAGCTGCATATTTACTTAAAAGATATGTCGGAGGCTTCATTAAAGAGCGTTGCCGATATGCAAACTTTAATTTGCTCGTTGGCGCGGCTTGAAAAAATTGAACCATTCGGAGAAAGCCAAGAAATCAGCAAAGACATGGTTCAGAGCGTGTTTAAGGAAGGCGCAATTTTGCTGCCGCTTAAAGGCGTGGTTGATTTTGCCGCTGAACGCGAGCGCTTGAATAAAGAACTTGACGCCTTAAATCATAATTTGGAAGGTTATGCCCGCAAGCTTAGCAACCAGAGCTTTATTGAGCGTGCTCCGGCTAATGTGGTGGCGGAAGAAAAACGCCGTCAGAGCGAGGCGTTGGAAAATAAGGCCAAAGTTGAAGAAGCATTGGCGCGAATCGTTGGATTATAAACAAAAGGAGAAAGATGATGAAAAAATTTTTAATGGCATTAATTGCTGTCAGCTTTTTATCAGCTTGCGCAACTGATCCGTACACCGGTGAAAGCAAGGTTTCAAAAACCGCATGGGGTACAGGTATCGGAACCGCGGTCGGCGCCGGCGTCGGAGCTTTGGTCGGCGGCCAGAAAGGCGCTTTAATCGGTGCCGGTGTGGGTGCGGCAACCGGTGCGGCTACCGGCGGTTATATGGATATTCAGGCCCGCAAACTGCGCCAGGAATTGCAGGGAACCGGAGTGCAGGTTGCCCGCGATGGCGAAAATATCCGCTTGATTATGCCTAATGCCATTACCTTTAACACTAATGAGGCAATTATTAAAGCTTCAGCTAATCCGGTGCTTGATTCAGTGGCTAAAGTTGCCAAAGAATATAGTAAAACCTCGCTTCAGGTTTTAGGTTACACCGACAGTACCGGTAATGATACTATCAATATTCCGCTTTCGCAAAGAAGAGCGGCTGCGGTTGCACAATATTTAGGTTTGCGCGGCGTGGCGTCAACACGTATCACTGCCGCTGGAATGGGCGCGCAAAACCCGATAGCATCAAATGCTACCGCCGCCGGTCGTGAGCAGAATCGTCGCGTGGAGATTTATTTGATAAATAACGCTAAATAAAAATTAAGCCCGCAAAACGCGGGCTTTTTCGTTGTGTTTGGCAGGCGGAGATGTGTAAAAACTATTTCCACAACATTCCGAGTACGCAGGTCTCTCCTTTGCAATTATTACAGAGGGTCGTAATATTATCTAAGTTCAAATTTTTTAAGCAAGAAACACTTTGGGAGCATTTGATATCGCCATAAATGAAAGATGTTTGTGTGCTGGGTTTATTGGTAGAATATGAAGATGTCGCTAATGAGTCTATATTAGCGGCGTTTTCTTTAGCAGCCAAAACAATATTGCGACAAACTTCATAACCTACATCAGAAGCCGGAAAATAAAAATGTATTATTCCGGTATTATCTTGTCCTTGATTGCCGTTTGCATCAGTCCATTTACTACGAGACCACATTACATTAATC
>CALETM010000095.1 GCA_937920765.1 uncultured Alphaproteobacteria bacterium
TTGTCATATTATTTACTGTTGCCGAAAAGCTTTGGTAATAATTCCGCCGCCGATAATCATATCTTTATAATATAAAACCACCGACTGTCCTACCGTAACTGCTTTTTGCGGAACCTTAAAATCAACTTTCATTGTTCCGTCAGGTAGCGGTTTAACCATAGCTTTTACCGGTTCTTGCACCGAACGAACTTTCACATAAATATCTGTTTCTTCATCTAAAGTATCTATTGCCACCCAATGTAAATTATTTGCCAAAAGTCCGCTATAAAGCGCTTCTTCTTCATAACCGACTACCACTTCATTGGTTTGCGGTTTAATATCAAGCACATACAAATTACGCTCAGTTTCAATGCCTAATCCTTTCTTTTGCCCGATATTATATTTCCAAATACCTTCATGCTCGCCCAGCACTTTACCATCTTGAGTAACAAAATTACCAACTGTATTGGTTTGTTGCAAAACATCTGTCATATCGCCGTTATAAAAATCTTGCAGTTTAGAATTTTCACCGATTTTTAGCCCCAATTTTTGCGCAATAACCACCACTTCATCACGTGTATACAGCCCTAAAGGCAATATCATCTGCTGCAGCTGCTGCTGAGAAAGCCGATACAAATAGTATGACTCATCATGCTTCTTTTCCAATCCTCGCATTAACAAATAGCGCCCGTTATTACCTGGCGAAACTCTGGCATAATATCCGGTGGCAAATTTATCAAATTTAAGTCCGCGCACGCGCGCAACCTGCGGCAACACCCCAAACTTGACCACCGAATTACAAATTACGCACGGATTTGGCATTATGCCTTTGGCATATTCTTTTTTCATATAATCTAAAACGTAATATTTAAATTCGGAGCTGCAATCAAAAACATAATGAGGAATATCCAAAATTTTTGCAATCCGTTTGGCCTCTTCAATATTTTGCAGCTGGAATTGATTAAAACAGCCCTTTTGCTTTACATATTTGGCATATTCTTCATCATTATTCCATAACTTCATGGTAGCGCTGATAACTTTATGCCCCATGCTTTTAAGCACATATGCCGTAACTGCCGAATCAATACTTCCATCTAACCCCACCAGTACTTTCATCTAGCCCTCCGTATATTTGCAATAGCTCATTATTTTTTTAACTAAATCTTTGTTGTTTGTTGCTACCAGTTTGGCTTTACGCATATTTTGCTCATAGCTTTGCCGATTGGCGTAAACCTTATCTAAAGTGTTTAAAAACAGTTTTGTATCAACAAGCTGTTCATCGGCAATAACCTCGGCATAGCCTTTATTTTGAAACGACTTAGCATTAAGCATTTGCTCGCCGCGGCTGGAGCCAACCGGCAACGGAACCAAAATCATCGGTTTGCGCAAACTTAAAAGCTCAAATATAGAATTTGAACCAGCGCGCGAAACAACCACATCGGCGGCTTTCATAAAATCTTTAAGTTCAGCGTCGACATACTCAAACTGCTTGTAACCATTAACATCAGCGCCTTCTTCCGTTTGGCCTTTGCCGCAGATATGGATAATTTGGTACTTTTGCAAAAGCTTGGGCAAATTATTGCGCACCGCCTGATTTAAGCTTTTGGCGCCCAAGCTTCCGCCGATAACCATAATTATCGGCTTGCTTGCATCAAACTCGCAATAAGCGCAGGCTTTTTCTTTGCTGCCGTTTTTGAACCTGTCTGATAAAACCGGTCCGATATGCTCAACTTTTGCCTTGTTTTTAACATAGTTTACCGTATCGGCAAAAGTGGTAAAAAACTTTGAAACAAACGGTAATGACATTTTGTTTGCCAACCCCGGAGTAACATCTGATTCGTGCATTATTACCGGACAGCGGTTGATTTTACCGGCCAAAACCACCGGAAACGAAACAAAACCGCCTTTAGAAAAAATAATGTTCGGTTTTTCTTTGAACACAATCAAAATTGCTTGCAACACACCGACCGGAATTTTAAGCATATCCAAAAAATTCTGCCATGAAAAATAGCGGCGCAGCTTGCCGGTTGCTATCGGGTAATATTTAACATCGGGCAATTTAGAAATTAAATCATGTTC
>CALETM010000096.1 GCA_937920765.1 uncultured Alphaproteobacteria bacterium
AGTTGGTTTTGAGAAGATTTTAGCTCGCGTTTTTTTTTTGCAATATTTACGAGTCCACGCTGTGCATAAATTGTATTGAGTTAATAAAAAGCCTCCATAAAACGGAGGCTTAAAATTAATTAATATTTTCGTTGTTATAAACACCGAACAAAATATTTTTCGGCACCCAGCCTTCAATCGTGTTAAATTTAATTAAACAAAATTCGTTGTTTTTGCGGCATTGCTTAATTTCGCCGATAACGCCGTCTTCAACTCGGGCAATAACTTTAGACTGATAATCATCATTATTGTAAATATTATTTTCGCCCAAATTCATCACCCGCACAAAGCGCCTGCCGGCCAGCATACTTTTGTGCACCCATGATTCGGAGCCTTCCCAATCTTTAATTTGCCGCCATAACCCAAACTCATTGATAATTTCAACAGGAGCGCCTTTTTGCCGATAAATCCACTCAATCGGATACTTGGTGTCGGGGCCGGAGCGCCCGTTAATCGGTTCGGAACGCAATGAAGCCATGCGCGGCAGATTAAGCCCGCTCTCACTGGAATCGGCGGTTTCGGCGCCGGCAACAGAAACAGACATTATCAAGGCGATAATAGCTGTAAATAATGTTTTCATTTTATTTCCTTTTTGCAAAAAGTTGGCATATATTGTGGTTAATGTAGTTTAAGATAATAAAAAAAAGGTAAAAAAGATGAATTTAATTGCCGCTATTGAAGATATGATAAAATTTCGGACTGAAACCGGCAACAGCGCTGAAATTGAAAAGTGCTTGGCTTATATGCAAAACTTGGCGCAAAAAGCCGGCGCCAAGGTGCAAATTTGCCGCTATGAACATGCTTCGCCGGTGTTTTTTGCCGCCAATACCGATGCTTCAGATTATGATGTGCTGATATTAGGGCACATTGATGTTGTTCCGGCAACTGACGATATGTTTATCCCGCGCACTGAAAATGGCAGAATGTACGGGCGCGGAACCTTAGATATGAAGTCTTTTGCCGTGGTGGCGTTAAACTCGCTTATATATGTTTTGGAGCATAAGCTGCCGCTTAAATTCGGGGTTATTCTTTCCACCGATGAGGAAAAAGGCAGCAAAAGCACTGAAGCTTTTATGGATTCGCACCAAACGTTAAGCGCCAAACTGGTGCTTGATAATGATGTCGGCGGCGATATTACCAAAATTATTTTACGCTGTAAAAATCCGGTGTTTGTAAAATTAACGGCGGAAGGCGAGGCGGCGCACGGCTCCACCCCGTGGTTAGGGCAAGATGCCAATGAGCGCTTGTTTAACACATGGCAAAAAATCCGCCGAATTTATCCGGCATATTCTAAAGACAAGCCGATGCCGCAAAACACATGGATTAACACTGTGCATTTTGCCACTATGGCGGGCGGCGAGGTTTCAAACGTTATCGCTTCGCATGCTGAAGCGCTGCTTGACTTCCGCCTTGTTGAAACTTCATCGGTTGCGGAACTGTGCCGCAATTTGGATAAATGTATGGAAACGGGCGTCAGTTATAAAATTGTATCGTCGTCAACGCCGGTGGTAATGTCTGAAGATAATCCGGTTATTTTAGCCTATAAAAATTTGGCGGAAGCGGAGCTTGGCAAAAAGGTTGAGTTTGAATACATCGGCGGCGCTACTGATTCGCGGGTTTTTGCCGAGCGCGGCTCAACCGTGATTATGCACTCCGGCAGCGGCGACGGCATGCACGCTCCCAGCGAATATGTTGCGCTTAAAAGCGTTGAACAGCTGGCCGCTATTCAAATTAAGTTTTTGCAACAGTTGGCGGAGAACAAATAAAATGGAAAAAATCGCAAGCTTTACCGTTAATCATTTAACTTTGTTACCGGGGGTTTATGTTTCGCGCCATGATAATTTTAACGGCGCTGATATTACCACTTTTGACATCAGAATGACTCGCCCTAATTTTGAACCGGTGATGAATACGGCTGAAATCCATACCATTGAGCATTTGGGTGCCACCTTTTTGCGCAATCACTCTGAGTTTGGCAGTAAAATTGTGTACTTCGGCCCCATGGGCTGCCGCACCGGATTTTATATGCTGATTGCCGGTAAATATACCTCTGCGCAAATTGTGCCGCTTGTTAAAGAAATGTTTGCTTTTATGGCTGATTTTAAGGGCGATGTTCCGGGAGCCTGCGCGCGTGATTGCGGCAATTACCGCGATATGAATCTGCCGATGGCTAATTATTTGGCGGCCAAGTTTTTGCGCGAGGTGTTAAGCAACATTGACGATTCGCGCTTGGTATACCCTAAGTAACGGAGCGGAATATGCAGCGGTGCCGATGGGTTGCTGAAAACTCTGAGCTTTACAAAAATTATCACGACCACGAATGGGGCGCGCCCAAATATGATGACCATGAGCTGTTTGAACTTTTGGTTTTGGAGTCGTTTCAGGCGGGGCTTTCGTGGCTCACGGTTTTACGCAAGCGCGAGGCTTTTCGCAATGCGTTTGATAATTTTGAGCTTAAAAAAGTTGCCGCTTATGATGAAAATAAAATTGCTGAGCTGTTAAGCAACAAAGATATAATCCGCAGCCGCGGTAAAATTGCCGCCGCAGTTAATAATGCCAAAATATTTATGCAAATTCAAAACGAGTTTGGCAGTTTCAGCAATTATATCTGGGGTTTCAGCGGCGGCAGAATTATCCGCCATACTGCAAATATTCCGACCACTTCAGAGCTTTCCGATAAAATTTCCGCCGATTTACGCCGCCGCGGTATGAAGTATGTGGGCTCAGTAATAATTTATTCTTATTTGCAGGCAATCGGAATGGTAAATGACCACGAAGAAAACTGCTTTTGCTCCCGTTAAAACAAAAAGAAACCCGCAACTTAAAAAGTTACGGGTTTCCTTAAATTACATCGCCATTCGCAGGCGGAAACGGAGTTTTACAAACTACATTGCCATCACGGCAAACAGCTTGTAATAGCTCTTGATTTTCTCAGAGAGCTGCTCCATATCGGTGTTCTCGTCGAACCCGATGGTGCGGATTGGCCAGCCGGCAGCCTGGAAGGCCTTGCCGATGACGTCCCAGTGCTCAGTACCTTTTTTGTTGTACAGGATAACCTGTGGTATCCATGGACACATGGCAAGCATGATCCACGTGTGGGTACCGGCGATACCGATACTCATACCAATGTTATTGTACATATTGTAGTACATCTTATGCTGGACGCCGCGGATGCCAAGCACCTCATGGTTCTCGGTCAGACCGGGAACGTACATGTTGAAGTCCTGAGCCAGAGCCTTAACAGCTGGAAGGTCATTCACTTTATGATAGTGTTGACCAAGTACCAACTGGTACTCGTTCTGCTCTTTCAGGAAACTGAATACCTCCGGTGACAGCGACTGCTGCTGAGCGTTTACTCCGCAAGCATTGTTGCTGACGAGCTTCTGAGGTATGAGCAGAAGATTTTTCCTGTTTGGCCTCATTCCCGGATACTTCGGTAGAGAGTTTGTACTCTGCGTTGGCACGAGGCGCGCCTTCACAAAATATTTTCCCCATACCTCATCGGCGAGATTCTCTCCTGTGAGGTCAGCAATGAGATCCCACGACAGAGCCTCATATTTTTTCTTTTCAGCAAACGGTACTGTGATGATATCGTTGCTGAAGAAACTGAGATTCTCAAGAATCTTCTTGCTCTCAGCCTCAAACTCCTCAGCTGTTTCCTTGTTAGGGATAATAGCAACAGGCATGTTGAGAGCCTGTGAGAAGTTCAGGTCCATAATTTCATGACCGAAGGCTGACCTGATGACGGTGAATTTTTTATTTTCCATAATTA
>CALETM010000097.1 GCA_937920765.1 uncultured Alphaproteobacteria bacterium
GCACGGACTCGTAAATATTGCAAAAAAAAAACGCGAGCTAAAATCTTCTTAAAACCAACTTTTTGAGAGGATTTTTAATATGAAATCATATTTTAGCCGCCTTTTACACCACATACTGTCACACTCCGACGTAAAACCACAGTCCACCGATATATCGTCATATTCGGGCTTGACCCGAATATCCAGGTGGAAAAAATTTGCTAATTTATTTGACCTAGACACTCCGATCAAGTCGGAGTGTGACATTTTAGAAAAGAGCGCGAGCACCGGCAGAAGTATGGTCGAAATGCTTGGCGTTCTTGCCATTATCGGCGTTCTGTCCGTCGGCGCTATCGCCGGCTATTCCAAAGCGATGATGAAGTACAAGCTCAACAAACAGGCGGAACAAATTAACCAAGTTGTTAATGCACTTTCACAATATCATATGCAGGTACATTCCGAGACTACAATATCTTTGGTACCGATATTTAAAACATTAAACTTAATTCCTGTTGAGATGATAAAAGATGATTCCAATATTATTTACGACATTTTCGGAAATGACCTTATGTTACGCTCAAATCATTATACTGACGCATATGGTAGCTTTTACTCCACTACAATCAGATACGGCATAAACGTTACCAATCAGAACAACATTGAAATTTGCCGTAATATTATCAACACTATTAAAGAAAACAGCCAAAGTATTTACTATCTTGAGACCATAGCTGATTGGGGCGCTGAAAATGAAAAACACAAAACATTATTCGGCGATGCATACTGCAGCGGAGTGGACAAATGCCTTAACAGCGTTTCGGTTAATGACATAGATAATATTTGCCGCGGATATGAAAAAAACACAGCCGCATATATGCAAATATGGTGGCGCAGTTAACAATGAAAAATATATTTTACTAGAAAAAATCAAAATATTTTTTAAATCTCGGCTCTAATTCTTCTTTTGGACAAATAATTGTAAGGTACAAAAATTAAAATCCCCGCTTGCATTGGCAAACGGGGATT
>CALETM010000098.1 GCA_937920765.1 uncultured Alphaproteobacteria bacterium
GCTCGGAGATGTGTATAAGAGACAGGTTGGGGATTTAGCGTGTTCGTATTAGACTTTTTAAAATAAAAAGTTTAATGTGATAATATCTGGAGATAAAGGAATGTATAAAAAAATAATTTTATTTTTGGTTATTGTTGTCTTGTCGGCTTGTAGCTTGTTCGGATCATACTATGAGCCTGAACCGGTTGGTATCGGTAAAGATGTGAATGAACTTAAACTTTCTCCGTGTGCTTGTATTGAAGTTGAGCTTCCGCATACCCTTCCGGATTGGTTTGTTGCAACAATTTAACGGGTTAGGTAAAGATGGCAGATAGGTTAGGTGTTGGCAATACACAGCAGCGATTACTTGCTGGACAGGGCGGTATACCACGTCAGGCAGTGCACCGGCCGCAACCGCAAAGACGCCGCAATGAAGACGTTATTGTAAACGCGAGTGAAAAACGTTACTTGTGGACGGCGCGCGCGTTTGCGGTAATTGTAGCTATTAGTTTGTGCTGCAACTTGGTTTTGGTTTTAGCAATTACTCAGCTTTTGCCGTTATACCGCCTTGAACCGTTTTTACTCACATTTGAAAATAAACAAGAACAAGTGTATGATATTGTGCCGTTGCGCAATATGGAAGACCGTAAAGCCATAACCGAAGTTTTTGTGCGCGAATATGTGCTTTTGCGTAGCGCCTTTACCAATGATGTTTCGGAAATGGAATCTCGTTGGATGCCGGGCGGACAACTGCAAGAAATGTCTTCATCTGCGGTTTATGAATCGTTTATTGAAAAAACCGCACGACCGGCATTAAATATAATCCGTAACCGCGGTTTAATCAGAGTGGCGCGGATTATGACGGTCAACGAGCTTGGCCGCGGTTTGTGGCAGGTGGAGTATGAAACCCGAGATATGTATCCGGATTCTTCTGCTCCCGAAGTTAATTATTGGACTGCTTCATTAAGAATTATGTATCGTAAAAAGACTGTGAAATATGGTGAACGTTTGAATAATCCGGTAGGTTTTACCGTTACCAGATATTCGCTTTCGCGTAATAAAGCCGAGTAAACAAAAGGTGTTTGAAAATGAATCGTTATATAAGTAAAATATTGTCAGTTTTTGCACTAATGGCGGCGCCGGTAGCGGTGCATGCGCAGGCAAGCATTGACAGCTTAAACCAAAATGCCGACCAAAGTCAGGGCATGTATCAGCCGATGAATATGGGCTATACCGGCATCAGCTCGTTGGGTATGATGCAAAGCGCATGGCTTGATCCTCTGCAGAATTTGGGCGAGGGACAAAGTAAGCCGGCGTATTCGCGTTATTATTGGTCGCCTGATTTGGTTTTGCCGGTGCGTTTGCGCGAGGGTATGTTGACCCTTGTTAATTTTCCGGAATGGGAATTGGTTGAAGATGTGTATATCGGCGACAGCAAAACTTTTGACGCCCGTATTTCCGGGCCTAACACTTTATTGCTTTATCCTAAATCAGGGGCAATGGTAGGTGTTGATACCAACATTATGGTTTTTGGGCGTTCAGGTAATAAATATGCCTTTTATGCCCGCAGCGAGGGTGTTAATACCGAACGTTTAACCAACTCGATTATTGATATTGAGGTTGTTGACGCGGAAAAAAACGGCGGATCCGCCGGCGGTATCAGCGGTGGTAGTTCCGGCGGCAGAGTAAATGCCAGCGCTTATCGCGCGGATAATAGCAAATCGGCGGATTCTTTGTTTACTAAACGTAACCAAAAAGAAGATTGGATTCAGAGCATTCCGCTTGATCCTACCAAGTTTCGCTTTGATATTGAAGTTTATGTGCCTAACCCTGATGATGTGGTTATTGCTCCTGAACGCGTATGGCGCGATGATATTTTCACCTATATTGATTTCGGTGAAAAGGCGTTAAATATGGTTCAGCGCCCGATTGTAACCTTGATTGTTGAGCGGGTTGAAACTCCGGTCGGTTTCCGTACGGCCGGTCCTAATAATCGCTTGATTATTGTTGAAGGCGTCGGCGATATGGTTTTGCGTAACGGCAAACGCCTGATTTGCCTAAAATTGCGCCGCGCTGATGATGCCGGACTTGAATATGTTGAATATGCCGAAAGTGATGATTGGCAGGTTCCGCAGCCGTTACCTTCCGGAAAACAAGCAAAAGCTTCCGGCAAAGGCGGCGTGGTTCAGGGCTTTGGTTCACCGGACGGCAATGCGTATAATGCAAACGCAGCGGCAACCGGCAATGCGGCAAATGGCAATACCTCAAACGCAATGGGCGGAGCTACTTTTGTCGGAGTTGATGTAAACGCGGCCAGCTCAAACAGCAATGGCTCAAATACCGGCGGCATAAGCGGTAATATCGGCGGCAAAGGCGGGCTTAATATTGATTACAGCAAGATGCACCGCGTTGATAATAAAGGTAAAATGCCTGCCGGCAGCAATCCGTTTGCTGATTATCGTTATGGTAGCGGCTTTGAAGGTGATGATGTCGCCAGCATTTCCGTAGAGCTCGGCACCGATTCCGATGTCGGTAATTTGGAAAATTTATGGGGAGAGCTTTCGCGCAAATATTCATCGGCGCTTGGCGGATATCAGCCGTTTTATTCGGTTGACGCTCCGGCCGACGGGCAAGGACGCGAGCTGTTCCACTTAAGAATTGGTCCGGTTCAGTCAATTGATGCCGGTGATGAAATATGCAGTCAGTTGGGCCGTAACGGCGTATTCTGCAGTGTAGTTCGTATTCAGTAAAGTATAAGAAAGATGAGCAAAGAAGTTTTAACACATTCAGAAAGATATGTTCGTAAAACCAACCGTATTATATTGATTGTTGGTATTACTTCTTTTGTGGTGTTTTTGTTTGGTCTGTTGTTGCTTTTTTCCAGCGGCGCAAACGTAGAAGATACGCAGGAACCGGTATTTACGGCCGATGACAATGTAATAGATTTTAATGAAAATACCAACCCGCTCATCAATAATCTTGAGTTTGAAGAAGTTGCCGAAGCTGAAATTCCGATTACCACCACTCCCAATCCGGTAAATATGGGACAGGTTGTGTTGGGCACTGATGCTAAAAATGTGCTTACAATCGGTACAAACGGCAAAGCGCCAATCCGGATTGCGTCAGTAAAATTGGCAGAGCCTCCGTTTGAAGGATTCAGCTATCAAGACAACTGCAGCGGCAAAGAATTGCGCGGTAATCAAACCTGTAACGTAACCATGCAATGGATACCGACTACCGGCGGAAATGTGCAAAATAATTTTATTGTTTCATGGCATGAAACCAATGTAAGCGCGCAAAATGCCAAAGCGCAAAAAATTCCGGTTGACGGTAAAGCGGTTACGCAGGCTGATTGCAATTTTTGCACAACAGCTCCGTCTGACGGTGTTTCCGATAGCAATGAAAGAATGCTGATACAAGATGCTAACGGCAATATTATCGGTTATGTAAACCCTGATGGTCGGGCTTTTGACCTAAATGGTAATGAAATCGGGTATCTTGACGCCAACGGCAATATACTGGATAAAAACGGCAACATTATAGGCAAAGCTGTTTCCGGCGATAATTTAGTAGTGCGTGACGGCAATGGAAAAATTATCGGTTACATTACGCCAAACGGCAAAGCTGTTGATTTAAACGGCAACCGCCTTGGCACGGTTGATGCCGGCGGCAGTGTTTTAGACAGCAACGGCAATACAATCGGTAAGGTATCAACCGGCGAAAGTATGGTTATTAAAGACGCCAACGGCAATATTGTCGGTTATATTAATCCTGACGGACGTGCGGTTGATTTGAACGGTAATGAAATAGGCACGCTTGATGCATACGGTAATGTTTTGGATAAAAACGGCAATATACTGGGCAAGGCGGTTGCCGGAAGTAATCGCATTGTTAAAGATTCCAACGGTAACATTATCGGTTATGTTACCCCAAACGGGCAAGTGGTTGATTTAAATGGCAATAAACTCGGCAAGCTTGATGCCGGCGGCAATGTTTTGGATAAAAACGGCAATGTAATCGGCAAAGCAATGGCTGATGACGGTAAAAACCGCATTGCTTACGGACCGGACGGCAAGATTATCGGTTATATAGATGATGACGGATATGTGCGCGATGAGGACGGCAATGTTATCGGGCGTGTTAATGAAGACGGCCTGATTGTTGATGAAAACGGTAATATTATCGGGGTTGCCGGCAATAAAAAACTTATTTATGATGATAACGGCAATGTAATAGGTAAAGCAAGCGCTGATGGTAAGGCTTATGATTTTAACGGCAATCTTATTGGTAAAGAGTTGTCGGACGGCACCGTAGCTGACCGTAACGGCGTTAAACTCGGCAAAACGGTTGAGGCTGGATATGTATATGATGCCAACGGCAATATTATCGGCAGAGTGCTTGAAGACGGCACGGTTGTTGATAAAGACGGCAATGTTATCGGTCGCTTAAATGCCAATGGCGAAGTTGTGGATATGAACGGAAATGTAATCGGTTATATCAGCAAAGCCGGACGCAGCGCAATTGATGAAAACGGCAATTTACTCGGCGTGATTATGCCGGACAACTCTATTGTTGATTCGGACGGCAACGTTTTGGGTTATGTTGATGAAAACGGCGATGCTTATAAGTTAAGTAATGAAAAAATCGGCAAACTCGGTGCGTCGCGTCAGTTGTTTTATGATGCTGACGGCAATGCAATCGGCTATATTGATGAAGACGGCAATATCTATGATTTTAACGGCAATAAAATTGGTCAAAAGCTTGAAGATGGAACTATTTTAGATACTAATGGCCGAGTAATGGGCAAATTGCAGGCCGATGGCAACATTCTTGACGAACGCGGCAATATTGTAAGCAAAGTAGGCGATTATGCCAATTTGGCAGTTGATGACAAAGGCAATTTGTTAGGCTATGTTAAAGATGACGGCTCGGTTATTGATGCCAAAGGCAATGCAGTAGGCCGAGTTGATAAAGACGGTAATGTTATCAGTAATAAAGCGGTTAAAATCGGTGCAATGGTTAGAACCGAGCTCATTCCGATTACGCCTGAAGGCAAAGTTTTGGGCAATATTTCATCAACCGGTGAAATTGTTAATAACCGCGGTCAGGTTTTAGGGCGCATTCTGCCGAACACTTTAGTTAAAGAAGCTAACGGTTCCAAATTTGTTGCCAAAGCAATCCGCGGTGGCACAATAGTCGGGTGGGGCTGCAGTAATGCCGGAATCCTAAATAAAAACGGCGTTGTAACCAAAGACGGAAAAGATATGCCCTATCGGGTTTATGCCGACGGTAGCATTTATGACGAAAACAATCTTTATGTCGGTGAAGTGGTTAAAACCGGCAGAGTCTTTGACAATACTTGCGGATATTTAGGTGATGCCGATGCTCAGGGTATTGTTAAAAATGATAATAAACAATATGTCGGTTGCGTAAATCCGGACGGAAGTGTGTTAAATGATAATGGTGAAATTATCGGCAAAGTTGCGCAGTATAAAATTGCCTTAAATGCTGAAGGCGGAACCGTAGGGCGCTTGTCGCCGAATGGTAACGTTGTATCCGGCGCGCAACTTCCGGTTGGCTGCGTTAATACCAACGGCGAAGTTTTTGCTTCCGACGGCGCTTATTTAGGCAAAACTTCAGGAGCATATTATGCTTTTGATTTAAACGGAAAATATTTAAATACTTTTGAAACGGACGGCTCGCTGCAAATTAAAGCGCACCCTGATGCAAAGGTCTTTTTGCACAAATATATTGCTGATAAAAATAACCAAATTATCGGTGTTGCTCTGCCTGAAAAAAACATTGTCGTAAATTCAGACGGCATATTTATCGGTCGAGTTTTTGCCGATGGTAATGTTTATGATGCCAACGGTATTGTTATTGACCGTATGTATGGCGACGGCATGAGCTTTTATGCCGGAAACGCCGGTAAAATGCTGCCGTTTGGCAATGTGGTTGATTTTAACGGTAAAAATGTCGGGTTTGTCAATATTGATGGACGAGTAGTTACTCGTTTTGGCGAGCATTTGGGGCAAGCAGATGCCAAAGGACGCTGGTTTGATGATAAACATCAATATGCCGGCGGCGTTGTTCGTACCGGCGCGGCAATCGGTTATGACGGTTCATATTTAGGATACGTTAAGGCTGATGGCACAGTGGTTGATAAAAACGGTAAGGTTGCCGGCGCAGAAAACGCCGACGGGTTAATCTTAAATCAAACCGGCGCTGTTAGCGGTGAAGTTGTTCCTGAATCTGCTGCCATTACCTTGTTTGGCGATTATGCCGGATACACAGATGCGGCAGGAGGCGTAAAAGATTTAAGCTCTAAAAGAACAACATTTATTCTTCCCGGCGGCGCAAGCGATAAAAACATCAGCGTGTTAAAGCGCGGAGTTGTTATAAATTATGGCGGCAGAATTATTGGTTCTGTGTTACCGAACGGTACAGTCATTAATACTAAGAATGTTGCTATCGGTAAGGTTTATTCTGATGGTAAAGCCGTAAATAAAGAAGGCCAGTTGATAGGTGAAATTGTTGACGCCGATATTGTAATCGGTAATCAAGACGAGGTTGTTGCTTATGTTGCTTTTGACGGCACGGTTCGAGGCTTTGATAATGCTGTAATCGGCCGTATTTTATCCGGCAGATTGGCAGTAGACAGCCAGAATGTTATTTTAGGTATGGCATATAAAACCGGTACGGCGGTTGTTTCAAATGACGGTAAATATTTGGGACGATTGGCGGCAAATGGTCGAGTTATTTCAGGGTCAGGTAAAGATATCGGGTATTTAAAAAGCAACGGATCATTTGTTGATTTAGATAAAAATGTTTCAGGTTATGCGTTGCAAGAAGTTGCTCAAAATCGGAGGAATTAAAGTGTTTGGTTTGGCAGGAAAATTACTGAAAATATGCAAAGTCGGGTTGGCGGCGGTTATTTGTATGGCTGCCGGCGAAGCTTTTGCGCAAGAAATTACGGCCATTAATTTTAACGGCGACTTAATCGGTAAGGTTATTCCTGATGGTACGGTAGTAAGTTTTGATAATGAAGTTATTGGCAACATTACCGCAGATAGCTTTATTGTTGATTCTAACGGCGAAATTAAAGGCGGTATTATTCCGCAAGGCGTTGCCATTGGTAATGACAACAAACTGCTTGGAAAAGTGAATAATGACGGTTCAGTGCGCCTCCCGTCCGGAAAAATTGTCGGCAAAGTTCTGCCAAATGCTTTGGTAGTTGATGATGCGTATAATATTTTGGGCGCGGTTTTATATTCAGGCTTGGTTTATAATGATAAAGGCGATGCCGTCGGCCGCTTAACTGACGATGGACAGTATATTAGTATGGAAGGTCAAAATATCGGTTTTGTTTCCGCTATGGGTTATGCCTACCGCAATACCGGCAAGGGTTATGTTTTAGACGGTAAATTATTGTCGGCTAAAATGGTGGTTTCACCGACCGGTGATTTTATCGGCAGTATTGCTCCCGGAGGCAAAGTAACCGATTTTGAAGCTAAAGTTATCGGTAAAATTCACGCCAACGGTTTTGCCTATGATGAAAACAATAAAGTAATCGGTAAAGCGGTTTCTAACGGCTATGCTTTTGATAATTTTGGTAAATATCTTGGTCTGGTTGCGTATAACGGCGAGGTTGTAAATCGTGGCCGCGTAGTCGGCAGATTGCGCGCTGATGATAAAATTATTGATAGCCAAAACAAAGTTATTGGCTTTAAAATTGATATTGCCGCCACGGCAACTGATTTAAAAGGCAAATATTTAGGCCGTCTGATGCCGGACGGAAGCATATTTAAAGCGCAGCAAAGCGTTGGTATGGTTGGCGCTCGAGGATTGGTTAAAGATAAAGACGGCAAAGTTATCGGTCAAATAGTTAAATCAGGTCCTGCTTTTGATTATTTAGGCGAGCTTCAGGCGCAGATTTTACGCAGCGGGGCGGTTATTTCTGTAACCGGAACGCCTCTCGGTTATGCTAAAGGTAATATTGCTTATGATAATATCGGGCGGATAATCGGCGCGTCTTCCGAATCAGCGCTTATTTTTGACAACAGCTCTAACTTAGTGGGATTGAGCGGTATCGGAGCCGATTTTTCTGAAGACGGAATTAATAAATTTAAGGTTTCGCCGTTTGGTTATGTATATTCTGCTGATAATTTATTGGTTGGCAGAACGGTTTCGTTATCGGCGCTTTATACACAAGCCGGTGAGGTTAATGCTTATGTCGGGGTTAATGCCGAACTGCAAGGTGTTCCGACAGAAAAAAATTACAAGCTGACTTCCGGCGGCATGGTTGTTGATGCAGATAACAATTTGGTGTTATCTGAGCTTAATCCGTATTTTGCCGTTTCATCTGACGGACAAAGCCTCGGCGCTTTAACGCAAAATAATTTAATTGCCGATGAAAAAGGAAACATTATCGGCAAAATTGTTGCCGGATATAAAGCTGTTGCAAGCTCTGCAACGCCTGATAGCAAGCAAATGCCGGTTATCGGCGGCGCCGGACAGTCATTTTTAGCAACCGCAATTGCCGGAGATATGCTTGGTTATGCTGATGTTTCCGGCACGGTTCGTGATTTTGCCGGTAATGTAATCGGTTCGGTTATTAATGGCGATATTGTTGCCGATACTAATAAATCGCTTATCGGCAAAATAAGCAATATGAGTGGCGTGGTTAATAACAAATGCGCCTTTTTAGGTGTTATCGGTCCGCGGGGTGAAATCAGAAACAGCCGCGGTGTTGTGCTTGGTAAAATTTTAACCAACGGACAGGCGGTATCTGAGGTGGGCAATATGATAGGTTTTGGCGTTAAATCAGGCGTAGTAACTGATTTTGGCGGCAAAGGCTTGGGCACACTAACTCCCCTTGGGCGTTTGCTTAACTATAATCATGAAGATTTAGGCTGTGTTGCTTGGAATGGCAGATACTATAACAATGACGGCAAATTTATCGGTCGTGTGGCCGAAGTTTTTCCGGTTATTGATTTTGAAAGCAATATTTTAGGCCGCAGCAATACTTCCGGCAAAGTAATCAGCGCGGCAAATAAAGAGCTGGGCTATATGCAGCCTGATGATACGGTTGTTTCCGTTGGCGGCGAGGTTTTGGGTATGGCGTTCAGATATAAAGTTGCCTTTAATCAGGATAACAGCTTTTTAGGACGGGTAACCGCTGATGGCATAGTTATAAGCGATAAAAATGATATTTTGGGCAAGGTTTTGTTTGATGGCACTGTGGTTTCAGAAAATAATAAAGCCATCGGCTATGCTTTAAATGATTTTTATGTTTACGATGAAGAAGGCAATACGCTCGGCTATTTAACTCGCGACGGCGTGGTTACTAATTTTGCCGGTAATCGCATCGGTAAGGCCGATAAAGGCTTTTTAGTAAGCAAAGAATATAAGTTAATCGGCCGCGGTAATCGTGATTACTTTATCCGCGATGCAAACAACAATGTTATCGGCGAGTTGCGTCTTAATGGTGAAGTCGTCGACAACAACGGCAAGGTTGTCGGCAAAATCAGCGGCAGCGGCGAAGTTAGCGATAGCAGCGGCAAAGTTTTGGCTTATGCGAAGGAATTGCAGTATTACAATGTTATTAAACCGAGCGAGCCTAAACCGGCTGATTGGGCAAATACGCCCCGTCGCGATACCGGCAAAATTAATATCGGAGCGGTTGAGGCTCCTGAACAATCTGCAGACGATACCGGAAAATACGGACTTAAAACCATAGGCATTGCATTAACGCCGGACGGTAATTATCTTGGCGACATTTTATTTAATAATGATGTTGTTGACAAGCTTGGCAATTTAATCGGCAAAAAAATGCCCGACGGTTTAGTTGTTGATAACGAAGGCGGTTTAATCGGTATTGAAGAAGTTAAAGACGCCAAAGGCGGACAGATGTTTATTCCGGCCGGAACTTTTGGTTCGGGCAATGCTTACGGTACCGGCAACAATCCGTCAAACTTGGGTCCAGGCGGCGGTTTCGGTCCCGGCGAAAGATATGATCCGGTGCGTTCGGCCGCTTTGGCGGCAGCGCAGTCGGCTCGTCGGCAAGAAATTACGGTTGGTAAAATTTCAACTAATGTTGATACCAAGAGCTTTGACGGAACTCAAGCTTATTGGGACGGGGTGCCGCGTAAAATTTCAAGTTGGCGTGTTGATATGAGCGAAATGATTTTGGCGGATAAACCTATTCCGGCGGTTTTGGCGCGTACCATTATGTCAAGCGGCGGATCAGACAGTGCTCCGGTGACGGCTATTGTAGAGCGCAATGTATACGCCGAGCAAGGACGTAATATTGTAATTCCGGCGGGCAGTCGCGTTATGGGCACGTCATCGGGCGGCTCAAGCGGCGGCAACAGCGGCGGCGCGGTTAGGGTTTCCATTACATGGAACCGGCTTATTCGTCCGGATGGTTCGGCGTTTGAATTTTCAGCGGCGCAAACCGGCGATGCGCAAGGACGCGGCGGAGCTATCGGTTATCTTGACGAGCAGTTGCTTAAAAAATATACTTTGCCGATGGTTACCACTTTAATGAGCAGCGCGGTTGCTTATGTTGCCGCCAGCGGCGAAACCTCAACTTCAACCGACGGCAGCACCACTTCAGATGCCAAGGCGGAGGCGGCGCAAGATGCGCGCGAGAACTTCTTGCAGAATATGGACGATATGTTTAACCAAATTTTGCAGGATAAAACCAATATTGAGGCGGTAACTTATGTTCCGGCCGGCACCCGCTTGATTATCTATCCTAAAGAAGATTTGTGGATTAGAACCGCGGCGCGCAGCAAGGAAGAAGATTTAGAGGCTTTGAACAAACCGACCGTATTTCTTGATGACCAAAACCCGACCGGTGATTCGTCTAAAGGCGGAACAAGCGGCGGCGGTTCCGGTACCGGTACTGCCGGCGGTACTCAGGGCGTGGTTTACATGGATGATGAAGCCGGTAATGTTCAGCCGACTACTCCGTTGATTGATGATAATGCCGAGGCTAATAAGCAAAAGCGTAGACAGCAACAGCGACAGGTTATTCCGCCGGTAACTTCGGTTGGGGCAACTCCGCCGCCGTCATCAACCGCCGGCAGCACTAACACCTCAGCGCAGTTATTCTAGGAGAACAGCCCATGAGCACATTTACGGTTTTGGAATCAGTGTTACGCCCGCTCTCTTATTGGTATAATCAAGATAACATTGAAGAGGTGGCAATTAACCGCTCCGGTCAGATTTGGCTGCGTTTGCGCGGTAAGCGGGCTTATCCGTGGGTTATGTATAAAGATGAAAAACTCACTAAAGAGTATTTGACTGATTTGCTTTATATTGTTGCCAACACTTATGAACTTCCGTTTGACCCGATTCAAGGTTCGCCGGTGGTTTACGCCACAATCCCCGGCGATCATCGTTTTTCAGCTATTGCCGGCCGTAACATTATGTATGATCAAGATGACTTAACCGGCGGTGTGGCATTAACGATTCGTGTGCATAGCGATGATGTTGCTTTCGGGCTTGAAGATTACGGATTATCGCAAGGTAAAGCTTTGCATAAAATAAACCCGTTGAAGCAGATTAAAGATCCTGAAGACCCTTATGAGCGTTTGTTGTTAAGCATTAAGCGCGGCGACCATATTTTAGTCAGCGGCGCAACCTCAACCGGTAAAACCACCTTTTTGAACAACTTGTTAAAAATTTTGGATATCCATAAACGGATTGTCACCATTGAAGATACGCGCGAGCTTTTAGTTCCGCACCCTAACCGCGTGCATTTGGTGTTATCGCGTACCGAGCAAACCAACCAAATGGATTATGCCAAAATTATTGACCTTGTGGTGCGTTTTACGCCTGATGCCATTATCGGCGGTGAAATTTCAACCAGCAACGCCGGCGCTTTGTGGGAGCTGATGGGATCCGGTCACGATAACTGCCTGGCTACCATTCACGCCGAAAGCTCTGAAGCCGCTTATCAGGCGTTTACCGACCGTATTTTGCACACCTATCCGACTATTGATCGCGTTAAAACCATTGAGGAAATGCGCCATAAGTTGCGAGTGGTGCAAATTAACCGCGATGGAAACCTGCGCGCCATTACCGAAATTACTTAATTCCCCATGTTATTTTAAGCTGAGGCAAATTGTTGCCGCCGGTGAATTTGGTGCAAAATTTATAAATATTATCAAGGCTCAAGTTTCTTAAACATGTTCTGCCATATAGGCAATCGGCATCACCGTGTAAAGTTGTTACAGTGTAACTGCCGTTTTGTGCAATCACGTTTGAAACAAAAGTTATATTGTCGGAATTTTCTTTGGCGACAACAATAATGTTGCGGCAAATGTCCAAATTATTTGCCGACTTGTTTTTTAAGGCGCTTGTTGCGTCAATAGCTAAATTTAAGGTTATGCCGGAGTCAAAGTTCAGCAGAGTAATTGTCCAATAATTATTAAATACATCGCGGATAGAATGATTATTGTAATGCATTTCTACCGGAATTTCACCCATTTTAACAAAAGTATCAGTTAAATCAAAAGCGCCTTTATTGGCCAACAAATTATCAAAACTGTGCGCATTGCGAGCCACGGCGTTTATTACGGTATTGAGTTGCTCCGCTTGTTTATTGAGCTTGTACTTCATCATCGCCTTAGAATAACCGGCAATCGCCCCAACGGATAAGACGCCGATGATAGCAAGCACCCCGAGCATTTCGACCATGCTGCGCCCTGCACACAAGCTGTCACACTCCGACTTGATCGGAGTGTCCAGGTCAAACCAAGTAGCAAATTTGTTCAACCTGGATATTCGGGTCAAGCCC
>CALETM010000099.1 GCA_937920765.1 uncultured Alphaproteobacteria bacterium
TATTCGTCGGCAGCGTCAGATGTGTATAAGAGACAGGTACAGTGACCACCCCGCCTTCGGCACCCCTCCATAGAGGGGAATTTTAAAAGGCCGCCTATAACAAGAAGGGAAATTTTTTATAGTGGTTTTAAATACAACTTATACATTACAAATCTATTATTCTTTGCGATAAATATATAACTTACGTAAAAAGGCTCCGATTGCTCGGAGCCTTTTTTCATAAGCGTTTAGGCTTATTCTTCAACTTTCAACTGAGCCATGTGCTCTAAAAGTTCACGTTTTTCTTTAACGTTTTCTTGAGCGCGGTTCAGCAAGGTTTCATACCGTTCCGGATTTGCTTTGCAAACAATTTGGAAACGAGTTTCGTTTGCCATATATTCAGACAAAGGCTTGCTCGGAGCTTTAGAATCCAACATCAACGGAGCTTTACCTTCTTTGATGTTTTCCGGATTATAACGATACAACGGCCATGAACCGGTTTCAACGGCGTTCTTTTGATGTTCAACACCGTCAGCAAGGTTGAAGCCTTGAGCAATACAGTGCGAGTATGCAATTACAATAGACGGGCCATTGTAAGCTTCAGCTTCGTTCAAAGCTTTAATAAGCTGCATATCGTTAGCGCCGAATGAAACCTGAGCAACATATACATTACCATACGACATGGCAATCATGCCCAAATCTTTTTTCGGCAAAGCCTTACCGGCTGTTGCAAATTTGGCAGAAGCGCCCATCGGGGTAGCTTTGGACTGTTGACCGCCCGTGTTTGAATATACGCCGGTATCAATTACCAAAATGTTGATATTTTTACCCGAAGCAATAGCGTGGTCTAAGCCGCCAAAGCCGATATCATAAGCCCAACCGTCACCGCCGATAATCCATACTGATTTTTTAATCAGGTAGTCAGCCAGTTCATTTAAGTGCTTGGCTTCCGGAGTGTTAATACCGGCAAGTTTAGCACGCAATGCGGCAACATTATCGCGCTGAGCATCAATTTCAGCATCGGTAGCCTGCGGGTTGCTCAAAATTTTATCAGCCAAATCAGCGCCGATTTTATCTTTTAAGCCTTCAAGCAATGCTTTTGAGAATGAGGTTTGCTGATCAATAGAGAAGCGCATACCCAAACCAAATTCGGCATTGTCTTCAAACAATGAGTTTGCCCAAGCCGGACCATGTCCTTTTTCATCTTTTGCATACGGAGTTGTCGGCAAGTTACCTGAATAAATTGAAGAGCAACCGGTTGCATTGGCAACAACCATACGGTCGCCGAACAACTGGGTCAACAATTTAATATACGGGGTTTCGCCGCAGCCTGCGCATGCGCCGGAGTATTCAAACAACGGCTGAATAAGCTGAGTGGTCTTAGGCAGGTTTTTAACAACTTCGGTTCTCTTAACATAAGGCAGAGTTTCAAAGAATTTCCAGTTTGCTTTTTCAGCTTCAAGATGGTTTTCAATGTGATCCATATTGATAGCTTTTTTAGCAGCGTCGGCTTTGTTTTTAGCCGGACATACTGAAACGCAAAGACCGCAACCGGTACAATCTTCCGGAGAAATTTGTAAAATAAATTTCTTGCCGGCAAATTCTTTACCTTTATAATCAGCTGATTTTAAGGTTGCCGGAGCATTTTTAAGCTGCTCTTCCGAAGCAACTTTCATACGGATAACGCCGTGCGGGCATACCAAAGAGCACTTACCGCACTGAATACAGGTTTGAGGATCCCAAACCGGAATTTCAGTTGCAATGCAGCGTTTTTCATATTTGGTAGTAGCTGTCGGCCAGGTACCGTCAACAACTTCGGCAAAAGCCGAAACCGGAAGCTTATCGCCGCGGTCGGCAATAATTTCGCCGGTGAGCTTTTTAACAAACTCAGGAGCATCTGCCGGAACCGGAGGCAAACGGCGGAATTTGGAAGTAACGGTCATCGGATACTTAACTTCATGCAAGTGTTCCAATGAGGCGTCAACAGCTTCATAGTTCTTTTGAACAATAGCGTCGCCTTTTTTGCTGTAAGTCTTTTTAATAGCCGCTTTAATCTGAGCAATAGCCTCGTCTTTCGGCAAAATGTTTGAAATTGCAAAGAAGCAGGTTTGCATAACGGTGTTAATGCGCTGACCCATGCCGGTAGCGCGAGCAACTTCAACCGCGTTAATGGTATAAAATTTAAGCTTTTTAGCAATAATTTCTTCCTGAACTTCAATCGGCAAATGATCCCAAACTTCTTCAGCCGCATACGGAGCGTTGAGCAAGAAAGTTGCGCCTTCTTTGGCGATTTTCAAAATATCAACCTTGTTCATGAACGGGAACTGGTGGCAGGCAACAAAGTCTGCTTTGCTGATTAAATAAGCCGATTTAATCGGGTTATCTGAAAAACGCAGGTGTGAAGTGGTCATTGAGCCTGATTTACGAGAATCGTATACAAAGTAGCCCTGACCATATTTACCGGCGTCTTCAGCAATAATTTTAATGGAGTTTTTGTTAGCGCCGACCGTGCCGTCCGCACCCAAGCCGTAAAATACGGCGCGAACGACATCTTTAGGTTCGGTATCAATCGAATCGTCAAACGGCAACGAAGTTTTGCTGACGTCATCGGTAATACCAACCGAGAAGCTGTTAATCGGGTTAGCCGACAAGCCGTTATCAAATACGGCTTTAACCATGCCCGGGGTAAATTCTTTTGAAGACAAGCCGTAACGACCGCCGACAATTTTCGGCATAGCGGTAATTTTGCCGTTTACAAAGGCCTGACTTACGGTGGCAACAACGTCTAAGTACAAAGGTTCGCCAGCTGAGCCTGATTCTTTGGTTCTGTCAAGAACAGAAATAACTTTAACTGACTTCGGTAAAGCCTTCAAGAAAGATTCTTCAGGGAACGGACGATACAAGTGAACTTTAAGAACACCCAATTTAGCGCCGTTAGCATTTAAGTATGCAATAGTTTCTTCAACGGTTTCGCCGCCGGAACCCATAATAGCGATAACTTCTTCAGCATCGGGAGCGCCCACATAATCAACCACATGATATTGACGGCCTGAAATTTTAGCAAATTTATCCATTTCTTCCTGAACAATGCCTTCAACCTTTTTGTAATACGGGTTGCTGGCTTCACGACCTTGGAAGAACACATCGGGGTTTTGCGCAGTGCCGCGGATAACCGGCTTTTCAGGACGCAGAGCATGTTTTGCGTTAAAGGAAGAGTCAACGCCTTCAAGCATAGCGCGCAAATTGTCATCAGAGAGCAATTTGATTTTTTTAATTTCATGCGAGGTTCTGAAACCGTCAAAGAAGTGCATAAACGGCACGCGAGAACGCAAAGTTGAAGTTTGCGCAATGGCAGCCATATCATGAGCTTCCTGAACCGAGTTTGAGCAAAGCATTGCAAAACCGGTTTGGCGACAGCCCATAACATCGGAATGATCGCCGAAAATAGACAAAGCGTGATAAGCAAGCGAACGAGCGGCAACATGCATAACAAACGGGGTTAATTCACCGGCGATTTTATACATATTCGGAATCATCAACAACAAACCTTGTGACGCGGTAAAGGTGGTGGTTAAAGCACCGGCTTGCAATGAACCGTGGCAAGCACCGGCAGCACCGGCCTCTGACTGCATTTCCTGAACTTCAGGAATAACGCCCCAAAGGTTTTTCTGCTTGGCGGCAGACCATGCGTCAGCCCATTCGCCCATCGGTGAAGACGGGGTAATAGGATAAATGACGCAGACTTCATTCATGCGGTGTGCAACGGAAGCAGCGGCTTCGTTGGCATCCATCATTTTCATTTTTACATCTGACATGTAAGCATCCTTAAAATAGAAGTTAAAATTTAAAAAAGCCGTAAATCAGACGTTTTAGCGCCTTATCTGCCGGCTTTTCAGTTTTAGAAATTAATTCTGCCTGATTTATTAACATATTGCGCGCAAATTGCAAGTTTTTTTTAAGTTTTGTGCAGAGGTTTTGAACATAATCAGCACAAAAAACTTGACAAAAAAGCAGTGATATACTACATTTATTCCAAATCAAAATTTTTATGGTTATGATTCTAAGAAATTACGCACAAAGCAGACAAAGCAACAACTTTTTTCCCACGCAATCGGAAATGAGCGATGTGTATGAAGGTATTACGCACTTACTGCAGCATTTTCAAGACCTTACCAATAAAAAGGTTTCTAAGCAGAAAATGTTACAAGAAGTTGAAAATAATGCCGATGACATCAGAAGCTTTGCTTTGTTTCTGCTTGATTATCAGGGTGTGCATGATTGTAAATTCAGCACACAGCTTGAACTTTTAGAAAATTTTGCCGAATTGGTTTTTATAATGGGTATTCCGTTTTACGGCGCCGAGCACCGCCTGCTTGAAATTACCAAAAATTACAAGTTGGCACTATACGCGCCCGAAAAGCCGAATGTTGCAACCTTTATTATCGGCAACCTGCAACGCTATACGTCAAACGATTTCGATACTATCGTAAAGCGTTGGCGAACATTGCTTGATGAAGCCACAATCTTTTCTTTGAAAGATTTGCCGTCTTCACCGTTTACATGTTTATACAACACATGCAAACAGCACTGAAAGTAAAGTCACAAACCGAACCGCCCCGTATTTTTATATACGAGGCGGTTTGTTTTGTAATGTTTTGCTTAAACCGCAACTTTGCCTTTTAGCACACCGTAACTTTCATAACCGACCAGTTCAAAATCGTCGTATTTAAAGTCATTAATATCTTTAATCAGCGGATTGATTTTCATGGTCGGCAGCGGCAGCGGCGTGCGAGAAAGCTGCTCTTTAACCTGTTCAAAATGATTATGATAAATGTGTGTATCGCCCAGCGTATGAATAAATTCGCCGGCTTTCAGGCCGGAAACCTGAGCAATCATCATGGTAAGCAGAGCATATGACGCAATATTAAAAGGAACGCCCAAAAACATATCGCACGAGCGCTGATACAGCATACATGAAAGCTTGCCGTTTGCCACATAAAACTGAAACAGCATATGGCACGGAGGCAGTTTCATTTGCCCGATTTTAGAAGGATTCCAAGCCGTAACAATCATGCGGCGGTCATTAGGGTTGTTTTTAATCCGCTCAATAACTTCGGCAAGCTGATCAATTCCCTCGCCGTTCCAGTTACGCCATTGCGACCCGTAAACCGGCCCTAAATCGCCGTTTTCATCAGCCCATTCATTCCAAATACGCACGCCGTTATCTTGCAGATACTTAACATTTGTATCGCCTTTAATGAACCATAAAAGTTCATATATAATGCTTTTAAGGTGAACTTTTTTAGTGGTGACAAGCGGAAACCCTTTACTTAAATCAAAGCGCATCTGCCGCCCGAAAACCGAGCGCGTTCCCACGCCGGTGCGGTCGGTTTTATCAACGCCGTTGTCCATAATATCTTGCAACAAATCCAGATATTGCCTCATTTGTTTTCTCCGTCTGCTTCAATTGCTTTTAAAATTCGTTTAATTACCGACTGGTCAACAAAATCACCTTTTTTCACCCAAACCGTGGTAATAATATTATCAAGCTCATATGACATGGTAATGCGGTGGTATTTTTTATTCATTTCGTCAATACAAGGCGTTATATCAATCTTTTCACCTTTTAGTTCAGGATTAAGCTCTCCCTGATAAGCACAATCAACAATCACATCAGGCTTAAGCCATGCCTCACCGGTCATAAACAATTTATACACGCTGGCGCCGCCGACAATATACAAATCGCCTGCAAAATCTTTCAGGGATTTTACATCAGTGATTGCAATATGATTCTGCAAATCCGAAACTTCATATTCGGGGTTAAAAGTCAAAACATAAATTTTACGATTAGGCAGCGTGCGATTGGGAAAACTTTCATACGTTTTTTCACCGGCAAGCACATTTTGTCCTTCGGTAATACGGCGGAACCGCTTAAAATCAGATGATACCCGCCATGGTATATGCGGACCGATTCCGATAACATTATCCCCTTCATGTCGGCACCAAACGGCAACTTTTGTCATATTATTTCTCCTTTGTTTAAAATCATACAGAAGCTTTGCAAAAACACAAACATTTTTAAGTTGTTATATACATCAAAAAATATGCTGCTATTAAGACTTATTTTAGATATTGCGAGTATCGTAAATTAAATTTAATTTAGGAGGGATTCGTAAAATGTTGTTATCGTGGCTGAATATTGAGGCTTCTGTATTGTTAAGAGCCGGATTTGCCTTTGCGCTGTCATTAATTTTGGCGCTTGTTTGCGGTTCGCCGCTGATTAGTTTTTTGCACCATAAGCAACATCACGGGCAACCCATCCGTACCGATGGACCGCAAAGCCATTTGGCAACCAAACAAGGCACTCCGACTATGGGCGGCCTCCTTATTTTGGGCACTGCCGTAATTTCAATTTTGTGTTTTGCCAATGTTCATTACCACTTTGTATGGGTAAGCCTGTTGGTTTTGCTTATTTACGGCGCAACCGGCTTTGTTGATGACTACATCAAAGTCAGTAAAGAAACTCCGAACGCTTTAACCGCCAAAGCAAAGTTATTTTTCCAGTTTATGACCGCGGTTATTGCCGTGACCATTATTACCGCCGCAACTCCGAATGCCAACGATACCATTTTATCGATTCCGTATTTCAAGACAGTATTTACCATTTCGTGGCTTTATATTCCGTTTGCGGTAATTGTAATTTCCGGCGCATCAAATGGTGTTAATTTAAGCGACGGGCTTGACGGACTTGCCACCGGATTGTTGATTTTGGTTTTTTCATTTTTTGCGGTTGTCGCTTATATTGTCGGGACTCCGATTGCCAATGCTGTATCAATGACCTATATTCCGCGCAGCGCTGAAATGACGGTAGTATGCGCCGCTATTGTCGGCTCATGTTTGGGATTTTTATGGTATAACGCACCAAAAGCCAAAGTTTTCATGGGTGATACCGGTTCTTTGGCGTTAGGCGCCCTGCTCGGCACGGTTGCCGTTATTGTAAAGCAAGAGATTTTGCTCGCGATTGTCGGCGGTGTTTTTGTGCTTGAAACCGTTTCGGTGATGATTCAGGTTTTCTGGTATAAAAAAACCGGCAAGCGCTTTTTCCGCATGGCTCCGATTCATCATCATTTTGAACAGCTCGGCTGGAAGGAAACTACGGTTGTATTCCGTTTTTGGCTGGCCGGATTACTGCTGACGTTAATCGGCCTTTGCGCTTTAATTAATTTTTAAGCAAAGGATTAAAAATGTTTGCCTTTTCCCGATTAAGCAAAAGCCGCATAGCCAACTGGTGGTGGACTGTTGATAAAGTTACTTTAAGCTTAGTGCTGATTTTAATATTTATCGGCGCGTTTTTAGTATTTTCAGCCAGTCCGTCAGTTGCCCGCCGCATCGGTTACGCCGACTATCACTTTATTAAAAGGCAAATTGTATTTATCTTAGTTTCGCTGGTTATAATCGTGGCCTTATCAATGCAGCGGCTTAAAACCATACGCCGCATTGCCATTATCGGCTATATTTTAACATTGTGCCTGATGTCATTGACCTTATTTATGGGTTATGAAACCAAAGGCGCCTCCCGCTGGATTAGAATTTTAGGATTTTCATTACAGCCTTCTGAATTTATTAAACCGACCTTTGTGGTTGTGTCGGCATGGCTGCTGGACGGCAGTAAAAAGTTTGAAGAATTTCCGGGCGGAATTTTATCGGCCGGATTATTCGCCCTTACCGCCGGTATGCTGTTAATGCAGCCTGACGTCGGTATGACGATTGTAGTTTCGTTTATTTGGGGATTCCAACTCTTTTTGGCCGGATTGCCGTTGCTGTTAGTGGCGGTTTTAGGTTTGTTGGCGGTTATCGGCGCCGTGGGCGCATATTTTACTTTTGACCACGTCCATAGCCGTGTGCAGCAGTTTTTAGCCTCAGGCAATGACTTGGGATATCAGGTTAAAAAGTCATTAGACGCATTTTCAAGCGGCAATTTATTAGGGCGCGGCCCCGGAGAAGGCGTGGTGAAGCTTAATCTGCCGGATGCCCACACTGACTTTATTTTTGCCGTTGCCGGCGAAGAGTTTGGCGTTTGGCTCTGCCTGATAATCGTAGCGATTTTTGCCGTTATAGTAATCCGCTCATTGTGGCTATCGTTAAAAGACAATAATTTGTTTATTGTTTATGCTTCCGCCGGACTCGCGGCATCGTTCGGTTTGCAGGGAATTATTAATATGGCTTCAACTTTGCACCTGATGCCGACCAAAGGTATGACGCTGCCGTTTATTTCATACGGAGGATCATCATTGTTTGCATCAGCGGTAGGCATAGGCATGCTTCTTGCCATAACCCGCCGCAATTCATCGGCTGAAGATAAAGACGGACCGTTTTAACTATAAAGGAAATTAATATGTTTGAAGGATTGTTTCATAAATCAATTACCGATATTTTACCGGAAGTACGCGGAAAATACTTAAAGCATGTGCCAATGTCAAAACACACATGGCTCGGCGTCGGCGGTCCGGCCGAAGTTATGTATATTCCGGCCGATATTGATGACTTACGCCATTTTTTAATCAACCGTCCGCATAATTTGCCGTTAAGCGTTATCGGCGGCGGCTCTAATCTGTTGGTGCGCGACGGCGGCATCCCCGGAGTGGTAATAAAGCTCGACAGCCCATATTTTAAGCAAATTAAAATCAACGACAACTCCATAACCTGTTTTGCCGGACTAAACAACGCCGAATTAAAGAAAATATTTTTGGCTAATAATATCGGCGGACTTGAATTTTTGTGCTCAATTCCCGGACGTATCGGCGGTTCAATTAAAACTAACGCCGGCTGCTTTGGCAAAAGCATCAGCGATGTATTAATTTCGGCCGATATAATTGACGATACCGGAGAGCTGAAGACTGTGTATCCGGTTGATTTAAAATTATCATACCGCAGCAGCCTCTTCCCTGATGATTGGATTATTATTTCAATCACGCTTAAAACCGAACAGAGTTCTGCTGACCAAATAAACAAAATTTTAAACGAACAGCGCGAATACCGTCTTAAAAATCAGCCCTATAATGAAAAGACAGCCGGTTCTACTTTTAAGAATCCGGAAGGCTTACGCGCATGGGAATTAATTAAAAAATCCGGTTGCGCTAATTTGCATGTCGGCGGGGCTAAAGTTTCGGAAAAACATTGCAACTTTTTAATTAACACCGGCAAAGCAACAGCCGCCGATATTGAAAATTTAGGCAACGCCATAGTAGACAAAGTTAAAAAAGAAACTTCTATCACCCTTGAGTGGGAAGTTAAAAAAATAGGAATCGGCAAATAAAAATGAATATACGCAGTAAATGGCTTAACAATATTTTTGCCGTCAAACCCCAAAAGTCATCGCAAAATAAAAACCGCGCGACACTTCCCCTTGAAAGCCCCTACCGCTTTGTGGGAAATGTGTTGCTTTTGGGTATGGTGTTTGCAGCCGCTTGCGGAATTGTTACCATTCGCGATGATTTGATAAATAAAAAATTTGATAACATAATGGGTATGTTCTTCAAAAGCTCGGTAGATTACGGTTGGTCAATAGACGATATTTTAATTAACGGGCGCACTAAAACCAATTTTGCCGATTTGCAACAGGTTATCAATTTGGACAGGAGCAACAGTATACTGGCCGTAGACTTAAAGCAACTGCAGCAAAATATTCAGACCTTGCCATGGGTGCAAAAAGCCGAAATAAAGCGCAGCTTTTTTCCTAACCTGCTACAAATTAAATTAACTGAAAAAGATGTTTTGGCTTTATGGCAATATGGAAATAAATTTTATCCGGTTGATACAAACGGCAATATAATTGAAGCCGACTTTACTCCGCACAAGCCCATTTTGGTTATTGTGGGACGTAATGCGCCGGAAAAAATAAATGAGTTATTACAAATAACTTCGACTAATCCGGAGCTTAACCGGCGTATAAAAGCCGCAATTTTACATTCCGGACGGCGCTGGGACGTTGTATTTGACAATATTGAAAAAGGCACCGTGTTAAAACTACCTGAAAAACACTTGGCCGAAGCATGGAAAAAATTTGTAAAAATTGAAAATCAGCATGGCATTCTTAAACGTAAATTAACTTTCATCGACTTAAGATATGATAATAAAGTAATTGTAAGTGTTAATGATTCTCCTACCGAATAACAGGAGAAAATAAAGGATAGTATGGTGAATTCATTTACCCGCACATCGACTCAAACGTTAGCGGCTTTAGATATCGGCTCGTCTAAAGTATGCTGTTTGATTGCACATATTGACCGCAATAAAAAAATTGAAATTGTCGGCAGCGGGTATAACGAATCTAAAGGCATTAAAAACGGCATTGTCACCGACATTAATGAGGCCACCCTTTCTGTTTGCAACGCCGTTGAAACAGCAGAACAAGCCGCGAATGAACGCATTAATCGCGTTATAATCAACATATCGGGTGAAAAAATTGCCGCAGCCGGCCGTAGCGCGTTTATAAACTTGCACAAAAACAGACCGGTTAATGATTCGGATATTGAAAAACTTATTGCTAAAATAAATTCAAAAATAAATATTGCCGACAATGAGCTGATACACTGCATTCCTACCAACTACCGCGTTGATAAAGGCGCGCCGACGAAAGATCCTCGCAACATTTACGGCGAAACTTTAAGCCTTGACATGCTACTTGGAATTTATCCGGCTATTTTGTATAAAAACCTATACAGCGTAATTGAAAACGCGCATTTGGAAGTTGCTGAAAAAACTTTTTCAGCCTATGCCTCCGCTTTGTCATGTTTGGTAGATGATGAAAAAGAGCTTGGCGCCACGGTTATTGACATCGGCGGCGGTTTAACCAGTATGGTTACTTTTAAGAACGGATTTCCGGTTAATTTTTCAACCATACCTCTGGGCGGAAAAAATATTACCAATGACATAGCTTGGGTGCTTACCACCTCGTTTACTCATGCCGAAGATTTAAAAATCAGACACGGCTTCGGATTTTTGATAAGTCAAGATGAAAATGAAACCATTAATGTTTATCCGGTAGGCGAAGAAGACGATAACTCAATCCGCACCATTAAAAAATCTGAATTAATTGAAATTATTTCCGCGCGTTTAGAAGAAATTTTTAAGATGGTAAAAGCCAAACTTGACGAGCAAGGATTAAAAGACATTACCAACCACCGTATTGTTTTAACCGGCGGCACCAGCCAACTTCCTGGAATATGCAATGTAGCAAGCTTAATCTTGGATAAACAAGTGCGCATTGGTATTCCGCGCAATATTCCAAACATTCCCAAAAATTTATACTCGCCAACCTTTTCAACGGCTTTGGGTATGTTGCTGTTTGCGCTTAATTACAACGAACGCAAACCGACTAAAACCATTAGCCGCGCGCCGTCTGATTTAGGCAATTTCGGTAAAATTTTCAGTTGGTTCAAGCAAAATTTTTAGCCCGCAATAAATACAATATTTTCACGTTTAAAACAGATTTGGTAACCAAAACTTAATTTATTTTTATTATGCTCATGCATAATAAATAAGAATTTAGATGGGGAGTTTGATAAATATGTCAATTAATTTAGCTGTTGCAGATGCCACCTTCACTCATTTGAAACCGCGTATTGTGGTTATCGGTGTTGGCGGAGGCGGCGGTAATGCCGTAAATAATATGATTAATAAAAATCTGGAAGGCGTTGATTTTATTGTTGCCAACACTGATGCTCAGGCTTTAGCGCATTCTGCCGCAGGACGCAAAATTCAGCTTGGACTTGAAATCACCCAAGGCTTGGGCGCTGGCGCCCGCCCTGAAATAGGCAGAATGGCGGCTGAAGAAGCTAAAGATGAAATTGAAAAAGCCCTTGACGGCGCCAATATGGTGTTTATTACTGCCGGTATGGGCGGAGGCACCGGTTCGGGCGCGGCTCCGTTGGTTGCTAAAATAGCTAAAGAAAAAGGAATTTTAACCGTCGGGGTTGTGACCAAGCCGTTTGAATTTGAAGGTAAAAAACGTATGGTAACGGCTGAAAACGCCATTAGTGAATTTACCGATGAAGTTGACAGTATTATCATTATTCCAAACCAGAACTTATTCCGCATTGCAAATGAAAACACCACATTAACCGAAGCTTTTATGCTGGCTGATAATGTATTGTATTCCGGCGTGCGCTCCATTACCGACCTTATGATGATGCCGGGGTTAATGAACTTAGATTTTGCCGACATTAGAACAACTATGGAAGGCAAAGGCAAAGCAATTATGGGCACCGGCGAAGCCGAAGGCGAAGGACGCGCGCGTATTGCCGCGGAGCAAGCGCTTTCCAACCCGTTGCTTGATGACTGCTCAATAAGCGGCGCCAAAAGCGTGCTGATTAACATTACCGGCGGCAACGATTTAACCTTAATGGAAGTACAAGACGCTGCCGGCATTATTAAAGCTGAAACCGACGACAGCACCGAAATTATTTTTGGTTCAAGTTATGATGACGCATTAGAAGGAAAAATCAGAGTTTCAATTGTGGTTACCGGTATTGATGCTAAATCAGCGCCGAAAGCAAAAGATAAAAGCATTGATACTTCGTCATACATTAACGACAGCTATGTTCCGGCCGTTGAACCGGCTCAAAACGCCGACAGCCAAATGGTTGCCGCCAACTTAGAACGCTTTGCCGCTAACTCACAGCCGGCGGTTGTTGAAGAAGAAGTTGCCGTAATTGAAGAAACTCCCGCCGATGAAACCATTAAGACCTGTCTCTTATACACATCTCCGAGCCCAC
>CALETM010000100.1 GCA_937920765.1 uncultured Alphaproteobacteria bacterium
ATACAATACTTTTATGATTTTTCTTGATTTAAATAAAATTTTAGCTAGTATGCAAGCAGCAAAGTAAATCAACCGCGGGCGTGGTGAAATTGGTAGACACGCCAGACTTAGGATCTGGTGTCGCAAGATTTGTGGGTTCAAGTCCCTCCGCCCGCACCATTCGCTTGCGAATGGATTAACCAAAAGAGTGGAATAAATGAAAGTTACAGAAACAAAATCTAAGGGTTTGAACAGAGAATATCAGGCCGTAATTCCGGCAGCTGATTTTGAAAAAGAAATTGACGCCAAACTTGATACTTTGGCTAAAACAACCAAACTTCCGGGGTTCCGTCCGGGCAAAGCTCCTAAAGCTATGCTTAAACAAAAATACCGCGCGTCGGTTTTGGGCGAAGTTTTAGATGAAATGCTGCGTCAGGCTGCCGATTCTATTGTTAAAGACAATAAATTACGTCCGGCAGTTATGCCTGAAATTAACTTAAAAGTCTTCAAAGACGGTCAGGATATTGAATTTGACGTTGTGGTAGAATTGCTTCCTGAAATTAAACTTGGCGATTTTTCTAAAATTGAACTTGAAAAACTTACTGCCGAAGTTCCGGCTGAAGAAGTTGAAAAAGCTATCCGCTATGTTGCTGAAAGCCGCAAAGAAAATGTTAAAATCGCCGAAGATCGCCCGACTAAAAAAGGTGATATTGCCGTTATTGACTTTGTCGGTTCGGTTGACGGAGTTGAATTTAACGGCGGCAAGGGCAGCGCTTACCCGTTAGAGCTTGGCTCCGGTTCATTTATCCCCGGATTTGAAGATCAGCTTATCGGTAAAAAGGCCGGTGACAAAGTTGATGTTAAAGTTACTTTCCCGAAAGAATACCACGCTAAAGATTTGGCCGGTAAAGATGCGGTTTTTGCCGTTGAAATTAAAGAAATTCGCGAGCCTAAGCCGGTTGTTATTGATGATGAATTTGCTGTAAGCTTAGGCGAAAAAGATTTAGATTCATTGCGAGCTAAAGTTGTTGAGCGCATTAAAGCAGATTATGAAATTGCTTCTAAAATGAAGCTAAAACGCGCCTTGCTTGATGTTTTGGATAAAGAATACAGCTTTGATGTTCCGCAAAAGTTGGCTGATGCCGAATATGACGGCATTGTTAAACAGTATGAACAAGCTAAAAAGTATAATCAGCTTGACGAATATGAAAAATCTAAAGATGAAAAAGATTTGCTTGCCGAGTATAAAGAAATTGCTTCCCGCCGCGTTAAATTGGGCTTGTTGCTTTCAGAAGTCGGCATGAATGCAAAAATCAACATTGCTCCGGAAGACATTAACAAAGCCATAGCCGCCGAAGCTCGTAAATATCCGGGACAGGAAAAGGCCGTGTTTGACTACTATTTGAAAAACAAAGAAGCGGTTGAAGCCTTAAAAGCTCCGGTTTTTGAAGAAAAAATCGTTGATTATGTTTTGGAAAAAGCCAATGTTGCTGATAAGGAA
>CALETM010000101.1 GCA_937920765.1 uncultured Alphaproteobacteria bacterium
AAATAAGCTTTAACGCCGTTAAATGCCGTAATGCGGTTAAAATCAGCATATTGGCAAACGGCAGATTCTTTTCTTCTATTTCTGCTTTCAATCTATTAAAAAAGATTTTTTCTTCCAAAATACGTTGCAAAATTTCAACACAGCGGCGACGAATATTCATGAGCTTATCCTTTCAAACATCAAATTTACCCTCGCTAAAAATTTTTGCAAGCATTTTAACCAATCTGCAAACGGATTTTTAAACAATAAAAGTTGCTGATAACATAGTTTAGACTTGTATTTTTATCACTGTTGCGATAATTTAAAGCCAATATTTTTGATATAATAAAAAACTGGAGAAAAACAATGAGCGGCAATCCGCGTTATAATGGCAAAGAAACTTTTGAAGAATGGCAAAAACAGTGGCAGTTAGAAGACCGCTACAACTTCCGCACCATTGAAAACAAATGGCAAAAAATTTGGGAAGATGAAAAAATCTACCATGTCGATATTGATAAAACCAAACAAAAATTTTACGCTTTGGTTGAGTTTCCATATCCATCCGGCGCCGGACTTCATGTCGGGCACCCGCGTTCATACACCGCTCTTGATGTTATCGCCCGTAAAAAACGCATGCAAGGCTATAATGTTTTGTATCCGATGGGTTTTGACGCATTCGGTTTACCGGCTGAAAACTATGCCATTAAAACCGGCGTTCACCCCGCTGTTTCAACTGCCGCCAACATCAAAAACTTTACCCGCCAGTTAAAATCTATCGGTTTTAGTTTTGATTGGGACAGATGTATTAACACTTCAGACCCCGAATATTACAAATGGACGCAGTGGATGTTTATTCAGCTGTTCAAACACGGTATGGCCTATAAAGACAAAATGGCCATCAACTGGTGCCCGTCCTGCAAAGTCGGTCTTGCCAATGAAGAAGTTGTCAACGGTCATTGCGAGCGCTGCGGAGCCGAAGTTATCCGCCGCGATAAAGAGCAATGGATGATTGCCATTACCAAATACGCCGACCGCCTGATTAATGACTTAGACGGGCTTGATTTTGTGGATAGGGTTAAAGCGCAGCAAATCAACTGGATTGGCCGTTCGGAAGGCGCCGAGCTTGATTTTGACTTTGCCGGCGACAAATTAACCGTATTTACCACCCGTCCGGATACCGCTTTTGGCGTCACCTACATGGTTTTGGCTCCTGAGCATGAGTTTGTAAACAAATATATGCACTTGTTTGCCAATCAGGAAGAAATTAAAAACTATGTTGCTGCTACCGCCAAAAAGTCTGACTTACAACGCACCTCCGGCGATGAAAAAACCGGCGTGGAATTAAAAGGCGTTAAGGCGCGCAACCCCTTCACCGGCGAGCAAATTCCGGTTTATATTTCCGATTATGTTTTAACCGGTTACGGCACCGGCGCCATTATGGCGGTTCCGGCACACGATCAGCGCGATTATGATTTTGCCAAAGCCTTTAATCTGCCGATTGTTCAGGTTTTAGACGGCGGCGACATTTCTGAAAAAGCCTATGAAGAAGACGGCCCGCACATTAACTCCGGATTTTTAAACGGCTTAAACAAAGAAGACGGCATGAAACAAGCTATTGCGTATGCGCAAGAACATGGATTCGGTCGTTCAAAAGTAAACTTCAAGCTGCGTGACTGGGTATTCTCCCGCCAACGCTATTGGGGCGAGCCGATTCCGATGGTTTATTGCGAACACTGCGGTTGGCAGCCGTTAGATGAAAAAGATTTGCCGCTGACTTTGCCGGAAATTTCTGACTATCTGCCTAACGATAACGGCGATTCGCCTTTAGCCAAAGCCGTTGACTGGGTCAATACCACATGCCCGAAATGCGGCGGACATGCTCGCCGTGAAACCGATGTTATGCCGAACTGGGCAGGCTCATCATGGTACTTTTTGCGCTATTGCGACCCGCACAACAACAAAGAGTTTGCCTCTAAAGAAGCTCTTGATTATTGGATGAACGTTGACTGGTACAACGGCGGTATGGAACACACCACTTTGCACTTGTTGTACTCCCGTTTTTGGCACAAGTTTTTATATGACTGCGGCTATGTCCCGACCAAAGAGCCGTACAACAAGCGCACCTCGCATGGTATGATTTTAGCTGAAAACGGCGAAAAAATGTCAAAATCACGCGGCAATGTTATCAATCCTGATGATATTGTTAATAACTACGGCGCTGACACTTTCCGTTTATATGAAATGTTCATCGGTCCGTTTGAACAAGTTGCCATGTGGTCGGAAGAAAGCTTGATGGGCGTTTACCGTTTTGTCGGCAAAATTTATAACTTGTTCAAAAAAGTTGCTGAAGTTGCGCCGACCGAAGCCGATTTGCGCGCAATGCACAAATGCATTTTAGAAGTAAGCGAACGTATTGACCAAATGAAGTTTAACACTGCGGTTTCATCATTAATGACTTATGTCAACTACCTTTCCGGACTTGAAAAAATACCGGCGAAATTATATGAAACTCTGTTAAAATTATTAAGCCCGTTTGTTCCGCATTTGGCTGAAGAAATGTGGGCTCGCATGGGCTTTAACACTTCAGTAATTGACGCCAAATGGCCGACCGGCGATAAAGCATTGGCACAAGATAACGTTGTTACCATTGCCGTTCAGCTCTGCGGCAAAATGCGCGGCACCATTGAAATGCCGAAAGACGCGCCGGAAACTGATGTTAAAGCCGCGGCTTTAGGTCTTGAAAACATTGCCCGCCAAACTGCCGACAAAGAAATTAAAAAAATAATTGTTGTACCAAATAGGATTGTAAACATTGTTGCTGCATAGTAAAAAAATAGCGTTAATTGCCTGCGGGCTGGTGTTTTGTTTATCAGCCTGCGGGTTTAAGCCGCTTTATGTTGAACGAACTTCAAACGAAAAGTGGTATTACAAAGGCGAATTTGACACTTCTATTACTGAGGAAATGTCAAAAATCAAGGTTGAACCGATTGCCGAACGCATCGGGCAAATGATTCGCAATGATTTAATTGATAACTTCACTCCCAAAGGCGTTCCGGCGCACCCAAGTTATCGCTTGGTAGTTGACAACGTGCAAAAGCAAGTGGTCCAGCAAGCCTTGCGTAACGACATTACCGCCACCCGCGAGCGTGTTCGTTATAAAATAAAATATCGTTTATATGACGTTCAAACCGGCAAACAGCTGGTTAGCGGCAACAGCTTGGCTTATGTCGGTTATGATATTTTAGGCAATCCGTATTCCACCACTGTCGCCCAGAAAAAAGTTGAAAAAAATGCCGCGCGTATGCTTTCTGATGATGTTTCATTACGCATCGGCGCCTATTTTCATTCGGCTTTGACTCAAAACAAAAATACGGATAAAAAATAATGAACTTAAAGCCTGCCGACATTGCCCAATACCTTAAAAAACCCAATCCGGCAATTAAATGTTTTGTGGTGTTTGGAACCAATGAGGGTATGATTGCAGATTACGCCTCTCAATTGGCAAAGTCGGTTTGTCCTGATTTAAATGATGCTTTTCGGGTGGTTGCTTTTTCCATGGATAACCTCGAAAAAGACATCGGGCAGCTGTACGGCGAATACAACGCGCAGTCATTGCTCGGCGGCAGACGGGTAATTATCATTAAAGACGGTAACAACAACCTTACCGCCCATTTTAAGGCACTGTTTAAGGATTCATCTTCCGACACATTAGTTATTGTCAGCTCGTCATCAATCAACACCAAATCATCGCTGGTAACTTATGCCAAAGACAGCCCCGAAATAGGCTTAATCAGCTGTTATGACGACCGCGAGGGAACCATTTATTCCTTTGCCAAAGAATATTTAGAAAAAAGCGGAGTCACCATTGCTCAAGACGCCATGCAGCTTTTGTGCGCCCGTTTATCGGCTGACCGCAAAGCCAGCACCGGTGAACTTGAAAAATTAATAACCTATCTCGGCACCCGCCGCAACATTGTGCTCCAAGATGTGCAAACCGCCATCAGCGATACGTCCTGTTCATCGCAAGAAGATTTATGCTATTTTACCGCCGGCGGCGATTCGATACGCGCTATTGAGGCATACCGCGAACTTTTGCATGAAGGAGAAGAACCGGTGGCCTTAACCCGCAGTTTAACTTATCATTTTTTTAAACTGTTAAACTCCGTCGCCGCAATCGAAAAAGGACAAACCGCCGATGCCGTAGTTGCCGCTATTCGTCCGCAGGTTATGTTTTTCCGAAAATCTGATTTAATTATGCAGTTAAAAATTTGGAAGCGCAAAGATATAAACAACGTGCTCGAACTTTTATACAAGTGCGAACGTAATTGCAAAACCACCAATTATCCGGCGGAAGAAATTTTAAGCTATACCATTTTGCAAATTGCCGGCGCCGCCAAACGCCTAACCCGCCGTTAAACCTATTTTACCGCCTTATATACAACTTATGCACAGCATTGACTCGTAAATATTGCAAAAAAAAAACGCGAGCTAAAATCTTCTCAAAATTAACTTTTTGAGAGGATTTTAGCTCATGAACAATAAAAATAATCAAAGCTTGCGGATGGTGAGGCAGATGCAACGGGGTTTTGGAACGTGGTGTACAAATAGTTACATGAGTGACAAAACCCCTAGCAGATGCCCGCTAGACGCGAGCGCCGGAAGAAGTATGGTCGAGATGCTCGGCGTTCTGGCAATAATCGGGGTCTTAAGTGTCGGGGCTATTGCCGGTTATTCTAAGGCTATGTTCAAATACAAGCTCAACAAACATGCTGAGACTGTTAATATGCTGATTAACAATGTGCTCTCGATTAAAGATAAACTGCCACACAGCGGAGATGACACTACTTATTACAATTATTTACTATATAAAGCTAATCTCCTTCCTGATGGTTTAAATTACAATAAAAAAATTGGTAATTTAGAAGAAATTTATTTTAAAAATAAGATTAATGT
>CALETM010000102.1 GCA_937920765.1 uncultured Alphaproteobacteria bacterium
TATAAGAGACAGATGAAAAATTTATCTGCTTTTATTATACTTGCTGCCGCGCTTGCTCCGGCAACCCTCAAAGCCGAAACTCCGGCATATGTGCCGTATGTCGGGCTTGATTATGCTTATGTTTCAGCAAAAGCAAGCCGCGTTAAGCCGCATTATAATGCCGCGCAATTTAATATCGGCACCAAATATAACCCCTATTTCGGGACTGAATTGTTTTATCAGCAAAGCGGTTCTGACAGTAAAAAAATTGCAAGCGGCAAATTTAAAAGCTCATACCGCGCATACGGCTTAGATGTAAACGCATATATGCCGCTCGGCTGCTACCAAACAACCGAACTTTTTGCCACTGCCGGAATCGGCGAATACGTATTCAAGCAAAAATTCGCTCCCGTAAAACACAAAAACAATGGCGCTATCGGTTACAGAATCGGCGGCGGACTTTTGTATAACTTAACCGACAACGTTAGTTTCAGAATTGGCGCCCGTTATGTCGGACTTGACCGCATCAGTAATTTAGACCATATGACGGAATATTTTGCCGGACTGCGTTATTATTTTTTATAAACTTACTTCTAAAAGGATTTTTACCATGCTTAAAAAAATATTTGCTTTTATAATCACTATCATCTGCATTATTGCCGGATATTACTGGTTTACCATTATGGTTTCAGGAACATCAGCAACCTTAAAGCCGGTTACGCCGTCTGTTACATCTTTTGAAGATAAAGTGTATACTTATAATCCCGAAAATTTACCGCAAAATTGCAATATTAACAGCGCAATGGTCTGCGCAGTTGAATTTGCGGTTAAATGCACCATTAATCCCGATTTTGCCGGTTGCCGCCAATCTAAACTGCCCAAGTTCATTTTTATGGAAGACCCGTCTTTGGAACGTCCTACCGAAATGAGCTTTAAAATCAGCAAAATCAAGCCTATTTCAACTGATTTGGTTGAAATTTACACCGAAAGCACCTGCAACGGCAACTGGTTCGGATTGTGTCAGGGTAATATTATTTACATTGTTGTTCCGACTGAAAATGCATGGCGGGTTAAAGACATATACGCCGTTGAGCAATAACATCAGACAGTATATATGAAAAAGGCTCTTTTAAAGTAAAGAGCCTTTTGTTTTATGATTTGATGCGTTCTAAAATTAAATCAGCAGCCGCCATACCTGAAGATATGGCTTCAACAATGGTGGAACCGCCGGTTTTACAGTCACCGGCATAAATAATATGTTCATCTTCAATTTTAGAATCGGCGCGGCTGCCGATAGCTTTAATCACTAATGAAAATCCGCTTAATTTAAGCGCTGAATTTTCAAGCGGCATAAGTTTGCCGTCATGGAAGCGGTTTTTGTGCACATAAAGCGAAAATTTATCAGAATCGGGCTCGATTTTATCCGGACCGGTCATCGGCGATATATCTATTTCACGCTCTAACAGCTCAAGATGTTCGGCTTTGGAAATGCGCATATCGGCTATACGGCGACGCACAAACATTTCAACTTCGGCGGCACCGCCGGCTTTGGCTGTAAACGCGCAATCCGCCGCCACATTGCCACCGCCGATAACCGCAACTTTGCCAGTTGTTGCATATTGTTTGGGATTACTTAAATACTCCATATATGAAACGGCGTATTCCTCGCCCTCAATGCCTAAATTAACTAAATTCGGCTCACCGGAAGCAACTATAACCCAATCAAATTCAGACTTTAAGGCCAACACATCGGTAACCTTATGGTTAAGTTTAAGCTCCACCAACTCAGGATTAAAAATATACGACCAATCTTTTTCAATAACCTCATGCGGTAAGCGCTCATCAGGAATAAGGTTAAGCGCGCCGCCGATTTGGTTGCGGCCTTCAAACAACACCACCTTGCAACCGGCTTTAGCCAGAACTGAACTTGCCGCCAATCCGGCCGGTCCGGCGCCGATAACCGCAACTTTAACACCGTTGGGGGTAATATGAGCAAAACTTTCTTTTTCACGGCGATAATTTTCTAAAATAGTGGCTTGCACTTTAGGAATATTAACCGCAAAATCAATACGATTGCGAATACACGCCTTCATGCAAAACTTATCAGGACAAATCAGTCCGCAGGTTTGCCCAAGCGGATTGTTGCGTAAAATGGTTTTTACGGCGCCGTCAAAATCGCCTTCTTTGGCGTGATTGATAAATTCTTGCGGGCTGCAATTTACCGGACAAGCGTGCATACATGGTTGAGTTTTGCAGTTAAGACAGCGGTCAAGCTCTGCTTTTAACTGCGCTTTATTCAAATATAGAGATTTCTTTTCAGCCATTTTTCGTTCCTTTGATTCAGGTTATAAAAAAATGCCGAACCTGTCAATAAAACAAATATGAGCTGTGCAATACCCACAACTTATGCACAGCACGGACTCGTACTGTCTCTTATA
>CALETM010000103.1 GCA_937920765.1 uncultured Alphaproteobacteria bacterium
GCTCGCGTTTTTTTTTTGCAATATTTACGAGTCCGTGCTGTGTATAAGTTGTATAGAGAGATAGTTTTTATATTTAATCTTTCATCTTATACTGAATATCAAATGAGCAACCTTTTTTATCAGTGCAAAGCTGACAGATGTCATATATATCGTTTTTGATTAGACTTTTAAGACATTGATTGTTTTTGGAACATCTAGTATTACCCATAATATAAAAAGCAGCATTGGTATTGTCGTTTTTAATTTGCCAAATATTTATATGGTCGAGCTGTGCTGCAAATGTTTTAGATGTTTCTAAGATATTGTTACAAATGTCAAAATTTTTGTAATCATTATTCATAATGATTTTAAGACTAATATTATCACAAGTTGAAGAGCAGCTGTTGGCGTATATTTGATATTTTATTCCGAAAGCATCATAAATATCATCGCTGTTGTCTTTAATCATTTCCTGCGGAATTTCACCGAGTTTTTTAAGTATTGGTATAAAACTGGCAAAAGGTTTATCATTTTCTAATAAATCTTTATAGCGGTACATAGCGTTTAACAGCCAGCTGATTTGCTCTGCCTGTTTATTAAGCTTGTATTTCATCATTGCCTTGGAATATCCGGCGATAGCACCGACGCTCAATACTCCTATGATAGCGAGCACTCCCAACATCTCCACCATACTGCGCCCTCGGCAGGTTGATGCGCCAGCCACAAAAGTGTTACCATCGGGCTTGGATAATGCGTTCTCCACTATGTTGTCATATTCGGGCTTGAGTGATGCGTCCGCCCCCTTTCTGTCACCATCGGGCTTGACCCGATGGTCCAGGTTAAATAAAGTAGCAAATTTGTTCCACCTGGATATTCGGGTCAAGCCCGAATATGACAACATAGGGGTAGGCTGTGGGTTTACGTCGGAGTGTGACAGAAAGTTATGTAAAAAGCGGCTAAAATCTGATTTCATAATAAAAAATCTCCTCAAAAGTTAATTTTGAGAAGATTTTAGCTCGCGTTTTTTTTTTGCAATATTTACGAGTCCGTGCT